>JAIQFL010000621.1 GCA_020073365.1 Terriglobia bacterium
GGCTGGGGCCTTGCCGTTTTCGATCTGACTCAAGGGCATGCCGTAGGCTCCCCAACCGCGCTTGAATGCTCCGCTATTCGAGTCATACACGACGACGCGCCGATTCAGGTAGCCATCGGCGATGTACACCTCGTGAGCAGCGTCATCCACAAACACTTCGGAGGGCGCGCCGAGAATGCTCGTATCCTGATTGTTCATGGGGGCGCTTGACGGATGGCCGATCTCCAGAAGCAGCTTTCCATCCGGCGAAAATTTAAGCACCTGGCGATCACCAAGAGATGGGTCCTTCGGCTTAGGAATGGGAGCAGTGAGAAGAGCGGCAGTATTTCCCCCCTGATAGTTTCCTCCGATCCAGAAGTTCCCTTCCCCATCAATAAAGAGACCGTGTTCTAGAATGGGCCAATCGGGAACGTATCCCGGACCGCCCCAGGATTTAAGAACGTTGCCCTGGACATCGAATTCGACCAGCGTTGGCGCGGGAATGCAGCATTCTCCAATCGGTGGCGTTTGCGCTGCGGCCGCGTCGTCCATGGCCAATTGCCGCGGACGATTTGAAATCCAAATGTGATCGTTCTTATCCACAAAGAGCGCGGGGGCATTTGCCAGCATCCAGTTATTCGGCAGGGGCTTGGGCCAGGACGGATCGACCTTGTAATGCGGCACGGCCTGCGCCAGCGCCGGCATAGCGCCCGCCAGGGCCAAAAAGCAGCAGAGCGCAACGGACAAAGCGAATATTTTGGCGCTCGTTCTTCTGCGATTCGTCAGCATCGAAAACTCCTTCGAAACAGCAGTGTGAGCGTGCAAGCTACTTCTGCCAGGAACGCATAGAGACCGAGACTATGCTCCGGGTCTCCGGCCATGGCCGCTATCCGGGCAGAGGCGCTCTCCAAGGGACCAATGGGCTGGTGCGGCACGGGAGTTTGCCAGTCTTCGTCCGTCAGGTATCCGAAAAGCCCCCGCCCGTTCAGGGTCAGGAGCAGCACCTGGCCCTTGCCGCGGATTTCGCTGAAGTCGCTCCTGAAATTCCCCCGGAAAGTCGCCCAATGGTTGCGGGTATTGTACTTCAGGAGTGGAAGGGCCCCCAGGGCGAAGGCCGCCACCGCCACCACCACGCGCCGCGGGGTGATCAGCTCGCGGATCTCACGCCAGAACAATCCGAGCGCGGCGATGCCCATTCCCGAAAGCATCCACGCGGCCAGCGCCTTATCCCAGAGCGCCAGACCTAGCAGGAAAGCGCCGCCCGCCAGCGAGCCGGGTTCACGCTCTTGATAGAAACGCACCAGCAGCAGCACTGCCCCGATCAGCAGCAGGTGCTGCAGGGCTACCGGCCCCCAATCGAAGCAAGTCGTCAGCAGATAGAGCGAGTCACACGCCAGTAGGATGCATCCGATTACTGCGGCGCGTTCCCCGGCCGTCCGCCGCAGCAGGAGATAGAACAGCCAGATGCTCACCGCGCCGGCCACCAACATGGGTTCGCGGAGGCTCCACACGCCGGGATGGAACCATCGGAGGATGGGGCGATAGATCCAGGCCTTCAGCGTTCCCATGTAGCTCATGAGCATCAGCGGAAAAGTAGAGTGCCCGATGTGAACGCTGGCCGCGGATCGCGGCTGAAGGAACGCCATGCCGAACAGAGCCTCATCGGCTTCCACGCCCAGGAGCGGGACGAAAGCCTGGCCTGCCAGAAAGAAAAACATACTGGCGGCTATTGCGAGATAACGGCTGCGCAATCGAGGTATGGGAACAGACATGTTAGTGATGTTAATGGGACTTGCGTCGTTCGGTTTGCCGTGTCTCCTATGGTCTCCGACGGGCTTGGTCAAAATCAATCAGGATGGCACCACCCAGCAGGTGAGCATGGAAGCTTTGACCATTCTCTGACGGCTGTCCAGGCCAGGGTTCCGCCCATCTCGCCGTCTACGTCGCCAAGCCAGCCACCTGCTGTTGAATGATCGGCGTCGCGGTCACCGCCGTGCTCGTATCGGCGGTGGTGCTGCCATCCACAGCGTGGCCCAAAAGAGAGTAACGCAGTGCGGGCAACGCGCCGGTATCCGCCGGATGTAAACTTCGCTGCGATCCCAATTGATGCCAATGGACAGAATCCACATCCTGCCGGAAGTGGTGCTACGCTATAGAAAAGTGTCTCGCAATTCATCGTCTGGAGGGCGCACATTTATGCAAAATCGCACGTTGTTCGTTACAGCCGTGGTGTTTCTAGCCTTGTCGGCTTTACCCCTAACCGCACAAAATGCATCCCTGGTGGGAACCGTCAAGGACCAGCAAGGCGGGGCAGTCCCCGGCGCCACGGTTACACTAACCGGCCAGAACACCGGCGTCAGTCAGACTTCCGTGGCCGATGCCGGAGGTAACTATGAATTCTCCACGGTCCGGCCCGGATCGTACAAGCTGAAGGCGGAGCAGAAGGGCTTTCAAACATTCGCGCAAACCGGGGTCGTGCTGGCCGTGGACGACAGGGTGCGCGTGGATCCGGTCCTCGAAGTCGGAGAAACCAGCACCGTCATAACCGTGGATGCGGCTCCGGCCGCGGTCTCCACAGAGACCTCCAGCCTGGGGTCTGTGGTGGAGAATCGCAAGATCGTCGAAATCCCGCTGAACGGCCGGTTCTTTCTCGACCTGGCCCTGCTCCAGGCCGGCACCGTCGTTCCGAGCACCAACAATCGCACGTTCCTGGCGGCGCCGAGCGGCATCGGCATTTCCGGCATCAACGCCTCCGGCACCCGCGAGGATTCCACGAACTACATGCTCGACGGGATCAACCTGAGCGACATGGTGCAGAACCAGATCACATTCCAGCCGAACATCGACATGGTGCAGGAGTTCAAAGTCCAGACCAACGCGTTCTCCGCCGAATACGGCCGCAACGCGGGCATCATCATTAATGGCGTATCGAAGTCGGGGAGCAACGGACTGCATGGTTCGGCGTACGAGTTTGTGCGCAACGACCATTTCGACGCCAAGAACTTCTTCGATCCGCCGGGCAAGATCGCACCCTTCAAGCGCAATATTTTCGGCTACAGCGTGGGCGGTCCGATTATCAAGAACAAGACGTTCTTTTTCCACAGCTATGAGGGGCGGCGCGGACGCGAGGTGGCGACCCTGAATACGGTGGTACCCACTCCGGCGCAGCGGGCCACAGTGACCAACCCGGTGATCCAGAAGTTGCTCGGCTTGATGCCGGATGCCAATGACGCCACAGGCACTCACTTCGTGGGCTCGGCGGCGCGCCAGCGCACTCTGAACCAGGAGACCGGACGCATCGATCACAATTTTAACGACCGCAATTTTCTGTTCGGCACGTTCATCATCAACCGCGATGAGCGCACCGAACCCACGCTGCAAAGCAACAACCTGCCGGGGTTCGGCGATACTCGCCCGGCCAAGCGGTACCTGATTTCGGTGGGATACATCCGCTCTTTCACGCCCAACATCACCAACGAGTTTCACGCCGGGCTGAACCGGGTCCGCATTGATTTCCTGCAGGCTTTCCAGGGCGATCCCGCGAGTTATGGGATGACCACACCATCCGCCGTGATGCCGGAAATTGAAGTGGGCAGCGCCGGAAGCGGCAATCCGTGGTTCGGCGGCATCAATGGCTTCCCCCAGGGGCGCGGCGATACGACCTTCGAATATACGGACTCCGTGGCCTGGACCCGGGGCAGGCATTCGATCAAGTTCGGCGCCGAATTCCGGCGTTTCCGCAACAACAACTTCAACGGTGGGACGGGCGGTTTCATCTCCTTCCCATCGCTGGCCGCGTTCCTGGCGGCCACGCCGGCCCAAACGGTGGAGACGGCCCTGCCGGTAACACCCGCCTTGCGTGTGAATGCGCTGGGGACGTTCGTGCAAGACGACGTGAAGCTGACCCCGCGGTTAACCCTGAACCTGGGGCTGCGCTGGGAATATAACGGAGTGCCCAGCGAGATTCATGACCGCTTGAGTGTCTTCGACTTCACTAACCGGCAACTGGTCCGCATCGGAACCAACGGGATCGACGAACCATACAATAAGCAGTTCACGAATCTGGGCCCCCGAGTGGGATTCGCATGGGATCCGTTCGGAGGGGGCAAGACCGTAATCCGCAGCGGCGCGGGTTTCTACTATGACCAGCCGGTAACGAATATCGTAACCGGGCTGGGCTCCAATCCGCCGTTCTCGCAGTCCGTGAATATCACGCAGGGTATTAACCTCGCGGCGCCCTTCAATTCGCCGCCGGGCGTGGGCGCGGCACT
>JAIQFL010000172.1 GCA_020073365.1 Terriglobia bacterium
CTCATCTGTTGTGTATACGACCAAAGGGTTCTTCGGGCTGCTCGGTTTCATACCCGAAGGGGCAGACCCGGTGCTTCTGGGAGGTTTTGCTGCTTATTCCGCAGCTGGAGGGATATTTAACATCTCATCCTCCAACTGGTTCAGGGATAAGGGCTATGCCATGGGCAAGGAGGTGGGCTTCATTTCCGGAGCCATCGGCGGGGAGAAAATAGTGGTGTCCCCCATTGGCCCATCCCCAAACGGTGCCATCATCCTTGACCGCGAAACTATGATAGCCGGCCGTGGCAATCCCGCGGACCCGGCTGAGCCCGGCCACCTGAACCGGTATCTCGCGGCTCGTGGTTGTGCCATCGCCCAACTGGCCAAACCCGTTAGATCCCCACGCCCAGACCGTCCCATCGTCCTTCAGCGCCAGCCTGTGAGGCGCGAGGGTTCCCCAATTCCCAGGTGCCCCGACCGCCACCGCCACAACGCCGCTGAGCCCGCTTACCTGGACCGGCTCCGGCCGGACCAACGCCGACTCGTCCCACTCCCAGACTGTCCCGTCCGCTTTCAGCGCCAGACTGGTGGCACCACCGGCAATCGCAATGATGCCGTCAAGACCGCGCACCTGGACCGGTGTTGGCGACGGCCTCCACTCCCCCTCCGTCCAGACCCACACCGTGCCGTCGCTCTTGAGCGCCAGACTACACGTATCAACAGGATCGTCCCCCCACCACCACTCGAACGCGACGGCTACCGCCACAACCCCATCGAGCCCGTTCAGCCGGATCGGCGCCGACTGGCCATCCCACTCCCAGACGGTCCCATCCTCCTTCGCCGCCAGGCTGCGGAAATCGCCCACGGCAAAGTTCGCCACCTGGCTGAGCCCGCTCACCGGGAATGGAGGCGACTGGCCGCTCCATGCCCAGACGGTCCCGTCAGCCTTCAAAGCCAGGTTCTGAACGGAGCCTGCCGCCGTCCCCAATACCCCGGAGAGACCGCTCACCGGCGACGGTGCTAACGAGCCGTACCACTGCCAGACGGCGGTCAAATCATTGTTCAGCGCCAGACCGCCAATGGAGCTCGCCGCCACTGAAAAGACGTCGGTAAGCCCGCCGATCCGGCGCGGCGCGATCCGGATCGTGGTTGTACCGTCGCCAGACCGCCCACCCCACGCCCACATCGTCCCGTCGGCCTTCAACGCGAGACCAGGGGCGACCGCGGCGACTCCTGTGAGCCCACTCACCTGAAGCGGCGTGAATGGGTCGGTGCCCGGCATTCCCAGACTGTCCCGTCGCTTTTTGCCGCCAGGCAGCCGTATCCAGCCGCCGCAATCGCCGCGACCCCGGCGAGGCCGCTCGCCTGCACGGGCGTTGGCTGCACGATCCCGGCTGTTCCATCTCCCCACTGGCCGGCCCAGATATGTCCCCACACCCAGACCGTTCCGTCGCGTTTCAACGCAAGACTGTGGCCGTAACCCGCGGAGACCGCGCCAACTCCGGTGAGCCCGCTCACCTGGACTGGTAACGATGGCGTCGGGGTCGACGTAACGGGTGCGATGGTTCCATCGCCCAATTGGCCATACCAGTTGTGTCCCCACGCCCACACGGTCCCGTCACTCTTCACCGCCAGGCTGTGGGCCTGACCCGCGGCGATCGCTGTGGCGCCTGTGAGACGGCTCACCTGCATTGGCGTCGTTCCCGACGTAGTGGTTCCGTCGCCCAACTCGCCCCATCCGTTGTATCCCCACGCCCACACAGTCCCATCGCTCTTCAACGCCAGGCTGTGCGCACCGCCGTCAGCGACGGCCACGACTCCGCTGAGCCCGCTCACCTGGACCGGCGTGGACCGGTCCGAAATTCCATTGCAGGATTGGCCGACGCGGAACACAACCCACTCCCTGACCGTTCCGTCGTTTTTCAGCGCCAGATTATGGCACGAGCCTCCCGACGCGATCGCCACGATCCCGGTGAGCCCGCTGACCTGCACCGGCACCTGTCCCCAGACCCAAACCGTCCCGTCCGAAGCCAGCGCGAGACTGTATCCGTTGCCAGTGGCGATCGCCCTGACGCTCAATGCCGCTTTCGTTTCTGAGCAGAGGCCCAGGCATAACAGGACTGCGCCTGCGACGCTTCTTTTCCGCATGGTTCCATCACCTCCCCGGCGACACCACTGTCGGGTCGCCGACGGTATTGTTCGACAGGTTCCGGTCGTTCGCGTTGGTCACGGTGGCAAGGTTTGTCACGCCGGGCCAAGCTGGCGGTTCAACCCGCACAGTCAGCGCGATGGTGGTTGAAACTCCGGGTTCGACCGGCCCCGGATTCGTACAGGTCACCGTCTCGTCCGCGGCGACGCAGGTCCAATCGGTTCCGACGCTAGAGACGTAGACCAAGCCTGGAGGGAGCGTATCGGTCACAGCGATAGTGCCAGCCGTCGCTGTCCGGCCGATGTTGGTGATCGTCAGGTTGTAGAGCCCCCGATCGCCGACCGCGAAGTCGGCCGCGTGGGTCATATCGATGGCGAGGTCGGGCGAACCCGGAGGTACCACCTGGACTGGGGCCGCTCCCCTCTCGGATTGTTCCACACCCAACTGGCCGGAGTAGTTGCCCCCCCAAGCCCAGACCGTCCCATCGCTCTTCACTGCCAGGCTGTGATCCCACCCCGCTGCGATGCCCACGACCCTGGCGAGCCCGGCCACCTGAACCGGCGTGGTGTGCTCCATCCTGGATGTATCGCCCAACTGGCCCGACTCGTTGTTTCCCCACGCCCAGACTGTCCCATCGCCCCGCATCGCCAGGCTGTGACCGCTACAAAACAGGCAACCTCCGGCAGACGCCGCCACCGCCGTGATGTCGCGCCTCTGCACCGGAGTTGTCTGGGACGCGGCGATTCCCTCCACCCCTCCCCACTCCCACAGCGTACCGTCACCCTTCACGGCGAGACTGTGGTAACTGCCCGCGCTGATCGCTACCACTCCGCTGAGCCCGCGCACCTGCACCGGTGTGGAGCGGTTTGTCGTGGTTCCATCGCCCAACTGGCCCGAGTTGTTTCCCCACGCCCAAACCGTCCCATCGTCCTTCAGCGCCAAACTGTGCTCAGCGTTAGACGCGGAGCCCCCGGCCACCGCCACGATTCCGGTGAGTCCGCTTACCTGCGCGGGAGTGGACCGGCTGGCGGTAGTTCCATCCCCCAGTTGGCCGCTTGCATTCCGTCCCCAAGCCCAAACCGTACCCTCGCGCTTCGCCGCCAGGCTGTGACCATTGCCCGCTGCGATCGCAACCACGTCGCTGATCCCATTAACCTGCGCCGGCGTCAACTGCGGAGAAGTTCGATCATCGCCCTCACCCAACCACCTGGAGCCCCAGTCCCAGACGGTCCCGTCACTCTTCAAGGCCAGACTGTGATCGAAACCCCCGGAGACCGCCACCACCCCGCTGAGGCCGCTCGCCTGCACGGGCGCGGAACGGCTCGTTGTCGTTCCATCGCCCAACTGGCCCGAGTCGTTCCATCCCCAAGCCCAGACGGTTCCGTCAGCTTTCACCGCTAGGCTGTGAGACGCGCCCGCGGCGATCGTCTTGACCGCACCGAGTCCGCTCACCGGCACGGGCCATGGCCGCCACATGGTGGATGTTCCATCGCCCAACTGGCCGGAGAGGTTACTTCCCCAAGCCCAGATGCTCCCATCGCCCTTCAATGCCAGACGGAAACTCCCACCTACGGAAACTGCCGCTATCACGGTGAGCCCGCTGACCTGCGCCGGCGGGTACGGTCCGTACCACCAATCCCAAACCCAGACCGTCCCATCGGCCTTGACGGCCAGGTTGGTAAGGAATCCTGCCGCGACCGCCACGACTCCGCTGAGCGCGCTCACCTGCACCGGCGTGGTTACTCCGTAACCCCATTCCCACACGGTCCCGTCGCTCTTGGCGGCTAGACCGCATTCGAAGCCTGCCACGATCGTCACCACTCCCGCAAGCCCGCTGACCTCGACCGGCGTTGCCCGATCCGTGGTTGTTCCATCACCCACCTGGCCCAAGCCGTTCCATCCCCAAGCCCAGACTGTCCCATCACCTTTTAAGGCCATTCCGCGATCGGAACCTCCCGAGATTGCCACTATCCCTGTGAGCCCGCTCACCTGCCTTGGCGCCGATGGCACCATCGAGTTGTCCCACGCCCAGACGGTCCCATCGCCCTTCAACGCCAGACTACCGCTGCCGAGTACCGAGATCGCTGCCACTCCGCTGAGCCCGCTCATCTGCACAGGCCGCAACGCGGCCGGCGTTGTCCCGTCGCCGTGGGTTCCCCATGCCCAGACGCTCCCATCGCCCCTCAACGCCACGCTGTGAGAACCGCCGGCAGCGATCCCCACCACTCCACCGAGGCCTGTCACCTCTACCGGCACTGGCCGGTCCGCGGTGGTTCCATCGCCCAACTGGCCGTATCGATTCGATCCCCAGGCCCAGACCGTCCCGTCCGAAGCCAGCGCGAGGCCGTGCGAGTAGCCCGCGGAGACTGCCTTGACGCTCAAATGCACGTCTTCGGCGCCTCGAGATGCGTAGCAGAAGACCAGCGATAGCAAAGCCGCGCAAACCGCTTTCCGATTGGGCATGGTTCAGTCACCTTCCTGTGCCGATTATCAGCGGAATGCGCCGCACTCGGACCTTGACGCTATATGGAATCTTCCTTGCCGCGTAATCTGATGAAATAAGAGAGTTTAAGACCTTGACATCGCGACCCGGCCGGAGTATGCTGCTCACAGAAAGGGGACGAGTCCACCCCCATGCCAGGCAACGCTTCAACGCCCGGAATCATTCGCTTCGGCAACTACGAAGTGGACCTGACGGCCGGCCACCTTCGCAAGCGCGGAGTGAAAGTCCGGCTTCGCGATCAATCCTTCGAAGTGCTGGCGATCCTGCTGGAACATCCCGGGGAAGTGGTCACACGCGAGGATCTGCGGCGGCGCCTCTGGCCGGCGGACGTCTTTGTCGATTTCGACGGCAACTTGAACACTGCCATGGCGAGGTTGCGGGAGGCGCTCAGCGACTCGGCCGACCATCCGCGCTTCATCGAAACGCTGCCCAAGCGCGGTTACCGGTTCATTGCCAGCCTCCCCGAACGCCCGGCCCCCAGGCGCAGACTGCTGGTGCTGCCGTTCGCCAACCTGAGCGGCGATCCCGCCAAGGAGTACGTCGGCGACGCCGTGGCGGAGGAGATCGTCACCGAGCTCGCCAGTCTGGCGCCCGAACATCTCGCCGTGATGGCGTGGACCACGGCCATGCACTACAAGACCAGCCGGAAGGAGATTGCGCAGATCGGCCGCGAACTGGCCTTGGACTACGTGGTCGAAGGCAGCGTGCGCCCAGCCGGCGACCGAATCGGAGTCACCGTGCAATTGATTCAGGTCAACGACCAGACGCACCTGTGGTCCAAGCGATTCGATGCCGGTCTGGACGAAATCTTCAGGGTCCGGACCGCGGTAGCCGAGGCAATTTCCGCACAGATCGGCATTCCACCGGCGCGTGCGGCGAAAGAGCCCACCCGGAATCCCGCAGCCTACAGCCTGTATCTCGAGGGCCGCTACCATTTGCACAACCGCACCCCCGGCGAAATGGCGAAGGCCAAACCGCTCCTGGAGCAAGCCGTCGCCCGAGATCCCGAATTCGCGCTGGCTTACGATGCGCTCGCAGACCTCTGCTGGTACACCGGCTTTGTCGGAGCCATCCCATCCAGGGAAGCGTTCTCCGCGGGAATCGTTTACGCATTGCGGGCAATCGAGATCGACAACACGCTCGCCGAGACACACGCCCAGGTTGCCCAGTTTCGCAAGAGCCTCGACTACAACTGGCCGGAGGTCCAGCGGGAAATCGCCCTCGCCCTCGATCTGAATCCGGCGTCGCCGATCGTGAGACTGCGCCATGTGTTGAGCTGGCTGTTGCCGATGGGCCGCGTCGAGGAAGCCGCCGTGGAGTTGGAACGCTCGCTGGAATCGGACCCACTGTCCGATACACGCTTCTGGCTGGGCATTACACTCTGGCTCTCGCGGCGGTACGACGAGGCGATCGAGCACGGGCGCCTCATCCAGAAGACCGCCCCGGCGCTTTTCTGGGGTCAACTCCTGCTCGGCATGGTCTATTGCCAGCAGGGAATGTATGCCGAAGCGATTGCGGCCCACCGCCAGGCTGGCGAGCTCTCCGGCGGCCTGCCGCTCATGCTGGGATGGCTCGGCTTGACGCTAGCCCAAGGCGGACGCCCCGACGAGGCGCGCGCCGTGCTTCAGCACCTGCATGCCATCGCGCCGCACGCGTACGTTTCGCCGACCAGCGTCGCCTGGATTCACCTCGGGCTGGGCGAAACGGACAGCGCCTTCGAGTGGCTGGATCGCGCGATCGACGTCCGCGACCATATGATGATACCGATCAAGACTTACCCGTTCTTCGATCCGATCCGCTCCGACCCCCGCTTCCTCGCACTCCTGCGCAAGATGCATCTGGAACCGTAACCAAGCGGGAAATACCGCCTTGTCCAGCCGCAACGACAGTAATCCTTGCGAGGCTTCAACGTGCCCTATCGCAGCGTCGCGTTCAACACTGCGGCCAGCCGCGCTCCCGCCTTTTCAATTTGTTCCCGGACGAGCGGATCGGCCGTCTCTTCTCGTAAGCCGCGCCCAGCGTAATGGGCGGCGTCCCTGCTGGAGCCACCGCCGTCCCAGCCGGCGCCATCGCCGTCCCGGCCGGCGCCTTGGGCAGGCGGCCGTAGACCACCTTCTGTGCGGCCTTGTGAGACTGTTCCGCCCATTGTTCCACCGTCCCCTTAGACCACTTCTTGGCCCGGCGCGCGGACTCCCGCGACCACACCGGAAACAGTTGGTCCGCGGGAGCGAGCCGGCCCAACAGCCCGCTGTCCCACACGCTATGCAGGTTCGTCTGGCGCTGGAAGAACACTACGCGCACGCTGTTGCCGCCCCGGTCGTTGTTGTCCGAACAGTGCAGCGGCTCGTGCATGTCACCGATGAAATGCACCAGGAACATCAAAGCCTCGCGCTGCCGATCGGCCGGCGTGGCCGGATCCTCTAGCGTCTTTCGCAGGTCCGCGATCTCCGCGATGATGCAAGCGTTCTTGGGGCAGTCGCGCGCCATATCCAGGTGGGATTGGCTGATCGGAATGTCGATGAAGTGCCAAGGGGCCGTGTCGGCCCGGGTGCGGCGGGCCTCGTCCGCCCAACTCGCAATGGAAGCCATCGTCTGCCCAGGCGCGAGAATGGCGGTCACGCGAGCCCGCGTCGCGGGTGTGAGCTGGGCGTCCGCTATCCGGGCAACCAGGCTATGTCCTTCGGGGCCCCAGGCCAAAGCTGTCATACTGCTCGCGAACAGGGCGGCAACAGCAACTCGGCGCATAGAACTAAGAGGGTATCACGCGGCATGATTTTGCTTTCCTTCGCTCGTGCGGGCGGAGCGGGCTAAACTTGGGCGATGACAAAGCAAGCCTACCTCGACTTCCTGTTAGACTGGCTGGCGCCGCTCGGCGAGATCACCTCACGGAGCATGATGGGGGGGTACATCTTATATTGCGATGGCGCCGTCTTCGCGCTGGTGGCGGACAACGCGCTCTACTTGAAGGCCGACGACGCCACGCGGCCACGGTTCGAAGCTCTCGGCCTGACGCCGTTCCGGCCGTTCCCCGACAAGCCAGGAACCATGCAGTTCTATCCCCCGCCGGTCGAATTCTTCGAAGACACCGACGTGATGGCGGAATGGGGCCGCGCCGCAGTCGAAGTCGGCCGGCGGGCACTGGTCAAACGGAAGCGCAAAACCCGGCATCCACCACGCCGTAGTCGATAGGCAGCCAACGTGGAAGCTGCGGACACATGTTCTCACGATCTCATCTTTCTCGTTCCGCCACCCGGGATCAAGAGCATGCCTTCGTGCGCGCTCGTCTTTCCAGCAGCACGCCGCGCCCAGTGGACAATTCAGCATCAGCACCACCCTAAAGAGGTTGTTTCCCAGATGAAATTCTGGTAGGTTGAAAGCAGGCACTGCGAACCAGGGAGGGAAGCATGCCTCAAACACTCGTACCACAGGGTCTGACCACCGGCCACGCCCCCTTTGTCGAAGAAGCTCGCGACCGAGGAGAGCTTTATATATCACAGGTTTACGAGCTATATTCTAAAGAGAATCATGAAGTTTGGCGCCAGCTCTACCAACGCATTCGGCCGCGCTGGGAACGGTACGCCAACGACCACTTCCTGCGCGGGATCCAAGCCCTCAATCTTCCGTCCGACCGCATCCCACGCCTCTCCGAGATCAATCTGAAACTCCAGCCTCTCACCGGTTTCCAGGCCAAGGCCGTCAGCGGTTACGTGCCGGGCTTCCTGTTCTTCGACTGCCTGCGGAGGCGAGAGTTTCCCACCACCATCACGATCCGGCCAGCGGACAAAATGGACTACCTCCCGGAGCCCGACATCTTCCACGACACGGCGGGCCACGTCCCCATGCACACCGAGAGGGCATTCGCCGACACGCTGGTGCGCTTCGGCGACTGCGCACACACCGCGGTGGAGATGACCGCGCACCTCCGCGACCCGAAGGAGCGGGCCCGCCGCCTGACCAACATCATCAGGGCCATGTCGCGGTTTTTCTGGTTTACCGTGGAGTTCGGGCTGATGCGGGGTCCGCACGGCACCTGTGCCTATGGCAGCGGATTGCTGAGTTCCTATGGGGAACTGGAGCACGCCATCGAGTCGGATGAAGTCGGGCGATACCCGCTACAAATCGAGTGGGTGATTAATCAGGGGGCGGAGATCGACCACTACCAGCCCCTGCTGTTCATCGTCGACTCCTTCGAGCACCTGTTCGATCTGGTCGACCAGTTGGAACGTTGGATGCGCGCCGGCAAACTGAACAATGTGGCGCCCGGTCTCCCCGAGATCCCCGAGCGCGACCTGCGCAGTTTCATGGACGCCGCGGAATCAGTCTGAGAAATTCTGAATATAAGTGTCGCGCGGCAACCCCTTGCCGAGTGCCCTTTGCTGCAACACCGCGGCTTCCTCACGGGTCATGTGCGCGCCCAGCGATACCAGGTATGACGCGGGATCGCGCCCCACGGTGAACACTTCCGCGTGAAATCCGGCAAACCTCTTGTTGATGTCCTTCACCTTCTTCTCGGCATCTTCGTAGCGGGAATAGGTGTACGCAATGACCCGCCAGGTTTGGAGCGGCGAGCGTGCCCGGGCCAAGGTTTCGACCGGCTTCTTGATGGGACTTGTGGAAACCGCCCGCGTTAGCGGTTGCTTGGCGGGACTCGTCGAAATGGCGCGCGCCTGCGGCTGCCTGGCGGGACTCGTGGAAATGCTCCCCGGTGGCGGTTCCTTGGGAGCATCTGGAATGGCGCGGGCCGCTTCCCCAACGGACGGCGGCACGATGGCCACGGCTGGCGGCGTCGGAGCGGAACGATGCGTCAGCACGAAGATGAACGCCAACAGGGTCATGGCCACCACCGCCGCCATCGGCACATACTTTGCGATCGGTCGTGGCGCCCTGCCTTGGGGAGATTCGCTCTCCACTCGCTGCCGGGCGGGGGCGGGCGGCCACACCGGCGGAGACAACACCGGAGGCGCCGGGGATGCTCTGGTCTCGAGCACGGGCGATCGCTTGACTTCAGTCGCTGCCTCGACTGGCTTGATCGCGGCAGACAGATCGCCTGGCCTGGCGGGGTTCAGCGCTTCTGCAATCTGCTCCGCGGTCCATCGGGAGCGGGGGTCCTCCTCCAAGGCGTGCCGAATCACGGTGCGCAGTGGATCCGCAATAGCGGATACGTCGGGAGCCTGTCCCGGTTCCGGCCGCTGTGCCGTCAACAACTCATAGATCAGCGCTCCCAGCGCGCGCACGTCCTCGCTACGGTCCGCCTCGCCGTCGCCGGAATAGCGCAGTGTGTCGCTGGCCACCTTGATCCGATCACCCACGGCTACGATGTGTTCCGCATCGATCGAGGCGTGCACCATCCCCTGGCTGTGAATGTACCGCAATGCATCCAGTGCCGCGACCAGGACGTCCGAGGTTTCCTCCCCGCTCAGTGGACCATTCTCGACCGCACCGGCGAGCCTGTCATCCGGACGCTCGAAGACCGCGTAAAGAAAAGCGCCGCCCCCCACATCCGCCCGCCCGCAATCCAGAAGAGCGAGGAGATGGGGGTGAGAAAGCCGCCCGGTTATTCTCCATAACGCGAGTTGTTCCTCGGCAGTGGAAGGGTCCTCCGCCACCAGCTTCAATACCGCACTCTGCTTTTCCGGTCCATGCGTAGTCTGGTAGAAAGCACCAGACGGATCGCTCCCCAACCACTGTTCCAGGCCGTAATTCCCGGCTAGAGATTCACCTTCCAATTGATCCCACAATTGAGCCATAGACGTATTCCGCCAGCCAGACTTGGCTTCCGTGCCGCGCTGTACCTTCAATATTAGAAGCATTCCGGAAAAAATGGTATACGTAAAAGTTACCGGCGGCGGCCCGAAGGAAATACATTTCACGGCAGAAGTGTTTTGGATGCAAGCGGTCTGACGTGTGGCCCTTGGGGTGCTATTAGACCACAGTTTCGTATTCGAGACCGAAGGAGAACCGCACTTGTGGAATAAACGAAGTGACGAGGGCTATGCCCCCAAACCGCCACAGACGGAACCGCCCCGCAGCGCCCCGGCGCTAGCCCCCGCGGGCCCGGCAGCCCAGGCACTCCCCCTCCCCGCCAGCCCGGCGCCACGTGCCGAGCCCAGGCCGCCCATGCGCCAGAGCGCCACCATCGGGCCTTCCATGCGTATCATCGGGGACATACGCACGCATGAGGAACTGCTGATTGATGGAGAGGTGGAAGGTTCCGTGGAGTCCCACAGCCTGATCACCGTGGGTCCTAGCGGCAAGGTGTCCGCCAACATCAAGGCTCGGGAGGTGACCATCTTCGGCCAGGTGCAGGGTAACGTGGAGGTTGCCGAGAAGATCGCGATCCGCGAGCAGGGCAGCCTGGTGGGAGACATCAAGGCAGCGGGAATCGGCATTGATGACGGGGCGTACTTCAAGGGCAGCATCGACATCATTCGCCCGGAACCGAAGGTGACCACCAGGCCGGTCAAGGCGGACGCCCGCCCCGCCGAGTCCCACGTCGAAGCTTCCGTGGCGCGTTCCGGTTAACACCGCCGCACCCTCGGACGTCTTTCTCTCCAAGACAGTCCAGTGGGACAGACGATCGCCTTTTGTCGTCTGTCTGCTCTTGGTGGGACAAGCGGTTTCGCCTGGCGGAAGCGCCTGTCAGGCAAGCAGTTCGCCCTCGCTGGCCCAAGACCCCGCTGGCCAGTCTGCTGGAGGGGAAATGAACGCGACACAACTGTTCGGAAGAGCACTCTTGATTGGCGTGGCTGGCTTGGGGCTGCTTCATGCCAGCGACTTTACGGGCGTTTACGCATGGATCGACAAGGTGGTCCTGGAGCCGAATTCCGATTCACCGGAACGAATCCAGGTTTGGGGAGTGTTCTCTCCGGCCAGCCCTGCCGACCCGCGGGCTATTTGCCTCCGGCAATCCACAGGCGGCGCGCAACGAGTGGAACGACCTCAAGCAGGTGGCCGGCACCGGTGAGATCGTAGCTTTCGGCTGGCAGGATGCAGCCGTCGCCCTGGTCTTCGCCGCGGTCGAATATTGTGCCGGATACCGCGCGGGGCTGTTCCACTCCGGGCGCTTCCTCTACCTCGGCATGGAGGCCATCGTCCGCAACCGCGGCTTCGACACCCTGGAAGACGCCGGCGATATTGGAGGCAATCATCAATCCAGCTTCGGCGTAGATGAGCCGTCCACCGTGGCGCGCATTCTGAATTGGATCGACGGGCTACCCTCGGGCCAGCGGTTCTTCGTGACGTACCTGCCCATTGCGGGCCACCCGGCAAAACACGCTCTACGGCAGTATCGCCGTGATGTTCCGCTTGGGCACCTGTCCCACCGGGATCCTGGCCACTTCTTTCATGCTCTTCACGTCGATGGCCGACACGGAATTCGAGGCCGCGTTCGAAACGTAGACCTTCCGGCTGTCCGGTGTGAAGGTCAGCCAGTCCGGAGTCCTTCCCACGTCGACCCCTCCCAGCAACTTGAGATCGGGAAGCGCGTAGACGTAAACCTTGCTGTTGAGGCTGCTGTCGACCCACAGCGTCTTGCCGTCCGGGCTTACGCCGATCCCGTGCGACGGGGTTCCTTCGATATCCGGCTTCTTGCCTTGCGGCGCCGCCGGCAGGCTCACTCGCGCCACTTCCTTGCGCGTCGCAAAATCTACCACGGCGAATCCGTGCACGTTCGACAGTTGTACGAAGATTCGCCCGGTCGATCCGTCCGCATTCTTCTCGAAAGCCATCGGCCGGACTCCGCTGTCGAACGGCAGAACCCACAGGGGTTGCTCGGTCTTCCGGTCGATCACCGTCAAGAGTTTTCCCACGATAGAACCGGCCACAATGAAACGGCCGTCCGGCGTCACATACGTGTTGTGCACGCCGCCCTTCATCGGGATCGTCTTTACCTTCTCGAGGGAGGCCGTGTCGATGACATCCACGGCGCCGGGGGCCTGGATGATCGAGACGTAAACCCGTTGTCCATCGGGGCTGGCCGCGATATTGTTGGGGTGGCCGCTGAGTGGTATATTCCTGACGATCCTGAGGGTCTTGGCGTCCACCACGTCGAGGGTGCTCTCCGCCTCATTGCTGATGTAGTAGCGGCTTCCGTCGGGAGCCGCCGCCGCACCGTGGTTCACCTCGATGCCGGTGATCTCCGCCACCACCTTGTCGGTAGCAGGGTCAATGATGTGGACATTGTCACCCGCGCTGTTCGTCTGGATGATCCGAATGGTGCTCGCCGCCAGCGGCACGGCGAGCAGGAGCCAAACGCGCATGAATCTCATACCGCTTCGATCCCTCCTGACTGTAGGTGGCACGGGCATTCTTGCCTGTGTGGTCTTGCGGCAGGAACCACACAGGCAAGTATCCCGTGCTACGTGGTCCTGGATGGAGTTTATTCGGAACAGACCCGGAAATCAAGGTGGCGTCAAGTGCTTTGGCGGCTGGCGCTGGTCCACGAAAACAAAAAAAGCCGCGACGCTTGCCGAGGATCGCGGCGAGAGATATGCAAAGCTGCTTTTCCTTACCTGATTCCAGTGTAGAGGCGCACTGCCGGAGGCGCCATCCTGTCGGGACAGGATTTGGAGTCCAGGTCTGAGCGCTGGCCCCTACTACGGCGGGCGCAGGAATTGTTATCCTCCAGTTTGATCGCTCATCTCAAGCTGCTGTTTCGTCTCTGGTGGCAGCCGGCCGCGGCCATGGGAGAGATCCTGGACCGTGGCAGCCTCCTGTTCGCCAGCCTGGCCGCCATTGGGACTGGCTTTCTGCTTCAGGCGGGACCGCTACGCTTGCCCTTCAGCTTTTACACCCCGTTGCTGGTGCTGGCGGTGGTCTACGCTCCGGGTGTCCTGCTGCTCAGCGTTCTCATCGCCCGCCTGGGCGCCCTGGGCACGGTTTTCCAGCGCGACTATTCTCCCCTGCTCACCTGTGCCGCCATGGCTTGGAGCGCGGCGCAGCTTCCACTCGTGCTGGCGGTGTGGACAGCGCCCGTGGAGGTGTTTCGAATCCTCGCGGGGCTCCTCGGCCTCTACTTCGCGGTGCTGATGTTTTTCGCCGTGCGGACCGTGTTCGGGACTGGAAACGGCGCGGCGGCCGCCATCGTGTGCCTCTCATGGATTCCACTGGCGGCCGCGGCGTTCCTGGCGGGTCCGCTATCGTTCGTGTTCCGCCTGCTGGCCTCGCCATTCTTCCTGTTCTTTGTCTTCTACTACCTGCGGAGCGAATTCAGCGGTCTGGGCCAGGGACTGCGCAGCCGTCAGAACTTCCACCGCATGCTGGAAGCCTCGACCCTGAATCCGCACGATGGCGAAGCCCAGTATCAGCTCGGACTCATCCACCAGCAGCGCCGTCAGTACACGGAAGCCATCCGGCGTTTCCAGAGTGCGGTGGCCATCGACCCCACCGAAACCGATGCGCACTTCCAGTTGGGCCGCATCGCCTACGAGCAGGGGCGCTTCAACGACGCCCTGGCGGACTTCCAGAACGTACTGCAGCAGGACGAAAAGCACAGCTTGAGCGAGATCCACCGTGAGGTTGGCGCCACCTGCTTGGCCCTCGGGCGGCCCGAGGATGCGCGCCGGGAACTTGAGGTATACACGGACCGGCGGGCATATGATCCGGAAGGCCTGTTTCACTACGGGCAAGCGTTGGAGAGACTGGGCAACCCCGCGGGAGCCCGTGAAATGTACCTTCGGGCAGTGGAGGCGGCCCGGACGGCGCCGCGCTATCGCCGCCGTTTCATCGCCCGGTGGAGCCGCCTCGCGCAGAAGCAGGCCCGCAAACTGGCGTCACTTTGATGTCTTGCAAGTGACCTGACTGGTCCGGTGGGACAGGCCCTTTGGCCTGTCTCTAGCGTCCGACGCCACCGCCCGCTTGCGGGGCGCTTTTCTTGCTCCTCCTATTTCGATTCGTCCGTGATTTCGATCGCGTTGATGCAGGCGTAGTTCGTCACGGGCACCAGCGAGAGTATCAGCTTCCCCTGATGGTTCGCTTCCAGGCCATGGAAAGTGCGGGTAACAGGCCGTTCGGTGCCGCCGGCTTCCTTGTAGATATCGAAGTTCCTCACCAACGCAATTCCGTTGCACAGAATGTCAAACACCCTGCTCCCCACACCGCCGCCGGCCGGCTTGCCTGGCCCAAACCATGCTTCGGCAAACCGCAGCGTGATGCCGTAGCGCCCGGGCGCCACGGGGATGCTGTAGGTCAGGTTTCCAAATCGCTCGCCACGGTAAAGGTCCGGATCCGCAGCCCCTGTAATCTCTTCAGTCCGCACCACCAACTGGCCGCCCCTGGAATAGTGGTCCGGTTCCCAGTATCGTCCCTGCTTGTCGGTGTACCCGCGGTCCCGTGCCACAATATAGATCGGTTTCGCCCTCCCTCGGATGGCCGGTAGAACTTCGATGGCGTTCAGGAACGGCTGGTTGGTCATCTCCTCGAAATTCAGGTGAAGTCTGCCATCCTGCGCTGGTGAGATGTCCTTGAACACCTTGACATCCGCGGTGCTCGCGCCGGCATCCGCGATGACGTCGAACTCGCGCAGCAAGGGCTTTCCATTCGCCAAAATGTGAAAAACGCGGCTGGTCTCACCGCCGCCGGCCAGGTTCATGTACCCGTACAACATCTCCGCGAAATGCAGCCGCAGTTCGTAGACGCCCGGCTTGAGTGGTATGTCGTAGCCGAAGGAACCCTCACGGCGGCCTTGGTAGATCAGCGGATCGAGGGCGCCCAGGATGCGATGATTGGCCACGTGGAAGACGCTGCCGCCATGGTAATAGTGGTCGCCCGTCCAGGTTCGACCCAGAGAATCCACGTAGTTCCCGTCCGCCACGCCCGCCAGAATCCGCACTTCGTCGGATGCCAGGGGCGTTCTTGGAGAATCCGCTTTGGGGACCGTAGCGAGTGTCCGATTTCGTGCCGAGTACAGCGAATATGCGGAGAATATCGTGGCCGCCAGGGCCACCGCCCAGACAATCCAGGTATGCCATCTCGGTCCAGGCCGTGAAGTCTCGACCAGCGGTGTCGAGAGGTTGGGATTGAGGGCCGCTGAAAAGTCCTCGGCCCCTGCGGTGGCTATCTCCAACGGGGGCCCTGTCTCCGGCGAGCTAAGGACGACGAACTTCGGCGCATATTGACCTTGGGGGACCAGGATATGGACGTCATGACTGGCGCCCGGGCCTGCATAGTATTCGCTCAATCGGCGGCGCAGCCGATACGCCTCGACTCTTACAATGGAATCCTTTTTCTGGTCGAAATCCGGTGGGCGCCCCAGAGCTTCCACCGCGATGTTGTACTCCTTGACGTCGTCGCTTCGGCCTTCAAAGTATCTGTCGCAGACGTATCTGAGGAGGTGATCGAGACTGGGGGAACGGCTAAACAATCCCGATGCCAGAAGAGTCTGGAGTTCAGACTTTTCACGCTCGAAGTCGGCCAACGCGGGCATAGACGATATGTGATCAAGCATACAAAAATCTCCGGTTAATGTGCGCTGGCCCACCGTTCACACCCTTCTCGGTAGGCCGTTCTGGCGTTAACGGCCAAGTAACAAACGTTGAAAACAAAGGAGATTCTGGCCTGGTAACGGCTTCTAACCCCTTTAGCCTTCTTTTCTTCAATAGCGAGTAATATGATCATACTACTCCGAGTGCTGATTTCAGAGGGTCTGAGGTCGAAGTTCATGGCAGCGCTTCCCAATCCCGCAATTCCACCTGCCGTGGAGAAAACACACTCGGCGAGGTAATTCCTGGTGCCAAGGTCCAGGATCGTTGACCGTAGCATTCAAGAGTTTCAGGGGTAAAACAGGGTGAACAACCAGTTATGATGAACCGGGCGAAATTCCTCGTCGCAATCGCGCTCATGATGTTGCCGGCCATGAACCTCCGGGCGCAATCCATTTTTAGCACCCTTACGGGTTTAGTGTCCGACCCTTCGCAGGCGGTGGTACCGCAGGCGAAAGTCCAGTTGAAAAACGAGCAGTCGGGCTCTCTGCGTGAGACAACCACCAATTCCGATGGTTACTACACTTTCGCGTCTGTGTCGGTGGGCGACTTTACATACGAGCTGACGGTGGAGGCAAAGGGCTTCCAGATCTACAAAGCATCGGGAATTGCGCTAGGGGGTGGTGAGAAGCGCAACATGAACGTCACCTTGAAGGTGGGCAGCACCACCGATACGGTGGAAGTCACGGGCTTTATCGATACGCTAACCCCGGTGGACTCCGGCGAAAAGTCTGCCACCTTGACCTCCAAGGAATTGCAGAATTATGTGAACGTCGGCAGCAACGCGGCTAATTTTATCAAGATCATGCCGGGATTCGCCATTCAGAATGGCACGTCGAACAAGGCCAATTTCAACGGCGGAACGATCGGTATCAATGCCAACGGCGACGCCGGCAGCCAGAGCCCGCTGAACAATGCATACTCTTACAATGGGCTGCCTGGCAACTCGCTCGACATAACGGCGGATGGCGCGCACACGTCGGATCCCGGCTGCAACTGCGATACGCCGGTGAATCCAAACGTGGACATGATCGCTGAATTGAAGGTGCTGACTTCGAACTTCAGCGCGGAGAATCAGAAGGGTCCGGCGGTGGTCAGTTCGGTGGCCAAGTCCGGGGGCCAGCAGTTCCACGGTTCCGGGTTCATGTATGCCAGGAACTATGAGCTGAACGCCAATGACGCTCTGTTTAACGCCAGTGGGCAGGGGCGCACGCAGAACAAATATTACTATCCGGGCGGCACCTTGGGTGGGCCGGTCCTGATCCCGGGCACGCGCTTCAACAAGAACCGTAACAAGCTGTTCTTCTTTACCGGTTTCCAATATTTCTACCAAGTGCTCGACACGGGTCTGCTGCGGGCGACCGTACCATCGCCGGGAATGCTCACGGGCAACTTCTCCCCATCAGAGATCGCCAAGGAGGGCAACCTCACCAATTCGGGCGCTCCGCCGACGCAACTCAACGCCGCGGCGCTGGCCAGGTTTCCGGGCGGGATCATCCCGCAGTCGCAACTCGATCCCAACATGATCAACCTCATGAAGCTGTACCCGGCCTCCAACAGCGACCCCAACGCCACCGGCGGGTACAACTACGTGCAGGCGCAAAACTTCAACCAAAACAACACGCAGTGGATGACGCGGCTGGACTACAGCATCAGCGATAACACGAAGCTGTACCTTCGCTACAACCTGCAGAGGGAAACGCAGTTGTTTCCGGTGGGGCTCTGGTGGCGCAATGGCGGCCAGGTTCCCTATCCGACGCCCGTGCAAGGCAAGAACAGCTCCGACTCTGCCACGGCATCGCTGACCCACGTCTTCAGCCCGACGATGACCAACGAAGTCATCTTCGGCTACACGTTTATCGGCTTTCCCAACGTGTTTGAAGATCCCACAAAGGTCGATCGCACAAAAGTGGGTTACAACTACAAAGGCATCTTCAAGAACGGCGTAACGCAGATTCCGTCGTTTGGCCAGTTTGGCGGTGAGGCGGCTCTGGTCTTCAATCCGGGAGGTTTTGAAGCGGGTGGGGCGTCCTCCGGCTTGTACGCCAACAAATACATGCCCAGTCTCGGCGATACGGTGACCAAGGTTTTGGGAACCCATACGATTAAGGCCGGGCTCTACTGGGAATATATCCGCAACGCTCAGCCGGCCAACAACAATACCAACGGGCAGTTGACGGTGAGCTCGGGCGGCGCCCTCAGTCTCGGAAATCCATACGCCGACCTCGCCACGGGGCTGATCAGCGGGGGATACAACGAAAGTTCCCTGAACCGCATCAACGATATCGCTTACAACACCTACGAGGGATTCGTGCAGGATTCCTGGAAAGTGTCCAAAAGCCTGACTTTGGAATTCGGCTTGCGGATGAGTCACTTCCAGCCGTGGGCCGACCGCCTCGGTTTCGGCTATTCGACCTTCGACTACTCCCAGTACAAGTCGAGCTGCCTGCCTACGGATTATTGCGGGTTCCAGTGGCACGCGCGCAATTCGAGTGTGCCTCTGGCCGGGTTCCCGACGCGCGCGCTATTTTACCAGCCGCGTTTCGGCTTGGCTTATGACGTCTTCGGCAACGGCAAAACCGTGATTCGCGGCGGTTGGGGCCGCTTCTACTTCCACGCCGGTCAGTTCACCAACGGCCTGGATGTTTCCGCGGGGGTTAAGACGATCAACGCCCCAACCACGAACACCAACGGCACTCCGCTGATGGCGAGTCAGCTTGACACGGGGAACTTCGGCCTGAGCGCGTTGTCTCCCGCGGCGGTGGATGGCAAGGACGACAAGCAACCGTACACGGACAGCTACAGCTTTACCATTGCCCAGCGCACGCCCTGGTCCGGTTTGCTTGAGGTCGCCTATGTGGGCAACTCGACCTCGGACATCCCCAATGGCGGTAACGGCGGCAGCATCGGCTCCAACAGCGACAACATCAACAAGGTGCCGGTGGGGGCGATGCTCGCCAGCAAGAACGGCGGCACCGATCCTAATTTACTCATCGCCGATAACTTCCGGCCGTTGCTGGGCTTCTCCGACCTGAACCTGACCACCAACAACCTGTACTCCAACTACAACTCGCTGCAAGTAACCTGGGCTCGCACTAAGGGACGCTACACGGTCCAGTTCAACTACACCTACGGGAAGGGATTGGGAATTCTCAATACCTATGACCAGTTCAACATCGGCAACAACTACGGGGTGCTGGCGGGGAACCGCACGCACGTCTTCAATGCGGCCTATTCGGTTGAGCTGCCCAATTTCACCAGCGACAAAATTGCCGGCGGCTTCGTCAATGGCTGGCAACTCTCCGGTATCACGCAGATTCAGAGCGGCGCAAATCTCCCTGCCAACAGCGGTGAGAATTTCGGTTTTAACCTGAATAGCTATAAGATTCCGGGGACCCAGTTCAATGTGAGCAACGTTTCGATCCTCGGTACAAACGACATAGCTCTCCACCCGATCCTGACGTGCAATCCCACGTCAAACCTCGGGACGAATCAGTACATCAACCCGAATTGCTTCGCGATTCCGACGACTCCGGGCGCCAACGGTCCCACCATCTTCCCGGCTATTTACGGACCGGCCTTCTTCAACTCGGACCTGGCCCTGTTCAAGAATTTCAAGATCACCGAAGCGAAGAAGCTGCAATTCCGGTTCGACGGTTACAACTTCCTGAACCACCCGTTGTGGTCGTTCAACGGCAACAATCTGTCTCTGGGCTTCGACGGAGCCACCGGAAAGGTCAATACACCCAACTTCGGCACCGTCACGCAGAAGCAGGGCAACCGCGTGATTCAGCTTTCGGTGAAGTTCTACTTCTGATCGCGCACCTGGGAAAATCCGATTCTGGTGGGAGGCCGTCCCGAAAGGGACGGCCTCTTTCTTTGGATTGCGGTGGTAGGCTGTAAGGGCAAGGGGGCCGAGACAGTTGCCAGTTATCCCGGGTTCTGCGCGGCTGGTAATTCTCGTAGCGATTCCATTGCGATTCGCGGCCTTCGCGCAAGGGCCCGCCACGATGACGCCTCCGAACGGCGCAAACTACTGGGCCGTCAGCGGCCGTTTCATCGGCTCGAAGCAATGCGCCAGTTGCCATCCCGCCCAAGCCAAGAACTTCCACCAGAACAGCATGTCCCGGGCGCTGGAGCCGATCGAATCCTGCGCGATCCTGAGCGGCGACATCCACTACACCTGGACGGATGGCCAGTATGCGTACTCCATCACCCGCGCCGGAGCGCGAGTGCTCTATACGGTAACGGAGGGCAAGGAGACCTTCGAAACCCCATTGCTGTACGCATTCGGCCAAGGCAAAGCAGGCCAGACCTACGTATTTGACATCGATGGGCGGTTCTACGAGAGCCGCGTGAGCTACTACAGCAAGCTGAGTGGCCTGGACCTCACCGTGGGCGCGATCAACGGTAAACCCGCCGATCTGCGCGCTGCCGCGGGCCGGGTTATGGACGCCAACGAGGCGCGCGGCTGCTTCGGCTGTCACACCACGGGTGCGCGCGTGGGAAACGTCCTCCAGTTGAAGGCGTATGAGAACGGAGTGCAATGCGAGAGCTGCCACGGCCCCGGCGGCGCCCACGTGGACGGCATTCAGAATGGCAAGCCCCGGCCGAACTCGATCCGCTCCTTAAAAGGCATGGACGCCCAGGACACCAACGAGATGTGCGGCGTGTGCCATCGCACCTGGGAGACGGTCGTGACGATGGGACTGAAGGGCATCAACAACGCGCGCTTCCCGGCGTACCGCCTCACCAACAGTCCCTGTTTCTCCGTGACGGACCGCCGCATCGCCTGCACGGCATGCCACAACCCGCATGAAGGCCTGGTCAGCGACGACAAGTATTACGACTCGAAATGCGCCGCTTGCCACAACCGGACGAATCTGGCCATCAAGAAGCGGACCTGTCCGGCGGGCAAGCAGGCCTGCACGTCGTGCCACATGCCGCGCGTGGAGCCGGCCGAGTCCCACCACGCCTTCCCCGACCACTGGATCCGCATCGCGCGCTCCAAGAACGACTACCCGGACTAGCCGCTGTCGGCAACCCCTGGTTTCAGACCGCCGAAGAACCCACCGAAAAACAAGCCCTCACCTCCTCACTGACGCCGGTCGGCTTGCCCGTTCGGACGTCAATGGAGCACCATAGCGTGCGCGCCTTCGCAAGCAGGAGCCGGCCGGAAGCACGAAGCAATTCGGTATGGCGTTCGAACCGGATCCGGCTGGCGGCTCCCACCCATGTCCTGGCGATGATCTGGTCGCCGAGATACGCCGGGTGCTTATAGTCGATCTCATGGCGCAGAACGATCCAGAGCAGTTTCGCCTGATCGGCAGCGGGCGCAACCGCCTTCCAGTGGGCCACCGCGACGTCCTGTACCCAGCGGAGGTAGGTGACATTGTTGACATGGCCAAGTTCGTCGATATCCGCGGGCTCCACCTGAATCGCGAGTTCGTACGGTTCCGGAGGCTGACTCATCTTTTCCAGTATGCGCACGCTCTTGGCTATTCCTGTCTCGATGGCAGCCAAAGGGCGGTGGCGGCTATTCTACTGCTTGGATCGGTAAAACTCCTGCATCACGAAGAAGGCTTTCTTCTTCTCTCCGTGGATTCCAACCAGACCCTTGCGATTGAAGAAATCCTGGATGTCCGGCAGATTGCGGCGCGGGCTGCGGAAATCCATCAGCACCCACGGCGAGGTTCCGCGCAGGAACGGGATGCGGTTCAACATCTCGACCTGATGATGAAACACGCTCTCCTGGTACTCCTCGGTGAACCTGGCCATCCGGTCGCCGTGGCGTCCGTACACCGCGCCGGCGCCGAATTCGCTCATGATGAGCGGCTTGTTGTAGATGGATTTCCACTCTGTCCGGTCCGCCTTTTCCGGAAGGCCGTCATACCAGCCGAGATACTCGTTGCAGCCCAACACATCCAGGTGGGCGCCCAGCGGGTCGTCGATCACCACGTTGTTCCGCTGCCCGGTGTCCGTCTCGCTGTGGTGCATCATCGCAGCGGTCACCAGGCGCGTGGGGTCCTGCTCCCGAACCTGGTCTACCAGCCTCGTCAGGAACACGTTGCGCGCATCCAGCACCGGCGTCTCGTTGGCCACGGACCAGAGAATGATGGAGGCGCGGTTCTTGTCGCGGGCGATGCTCTCCGCCAGTTGATTGGAGGCATTGGCGAAGGTCTCGGCGTTATCCCACGAGATGGTCCAGTAGACCGGCGTTTCCGACCACACCATCAGCCCCATGCGGTCGGCCTCGCGCAGCATGTTTTCGTTGTGCGGGTAATGCGCCAGGCGAACATAGTTGCAGCCCATCTCCTTGGCCCA
>JAIQFL010000173.1 GCA_020073365.1 Terriglobia bacterium
ACGGCCTCATCCACCTCCTGCAGGATGGAGGCGTGCAGGTCATCGAGCGCTGCCTGGCCGGCCCAGCCCTCGGCCAGCATCTTGTCCTGAAGGCGGCTGATGGGGTCCAGCTTGCCCCACTCGTCAAAGAGTCCCTGGGGGACGTAGTGGGCGGCGTCGTGCGCGGAGTGGCCGGTCATACGGAAGGTCTTGCACTCGATGAGGTAGGGGCCGCCGCCGGAGCGGGCGTGGGCCAGGGCGCGCTGGGTGGCGGCATAGACCGCGAAGACGTCATTGCCATCCACGATCTCGGCGGGCATGTTGTAAGCGGGGCCGCGATCGGCCACATTGGCGCAGGCCATCTGGGCGCTGAGAGGCGTGGAGTAGGCGTATTGATTGTTGTTGCAGATGAAAACGACCGGCAGTTTCTGGACCGAGGCGAAGTTCACACCCTCATGCCAGGTGCCGCGGCTGGTGGCGCCATCGCCGAAATAGCTGAAGGCCACCCCGTTCTTGCCCTGGTAGCGCAGCGCCAGGGCGGCGCCGGCAGCCACGGGAACGGTGGCGGCCAACGCGCTGATTAGGGAGATCAGGTTGAGGCTCAAATCGCCCATGTGCATGTTGCCCTCGCGGCCGCGGGTGAGGCCGCCCACACGGCCCATGTACTGGGCCAGGATGCGGCGGGCGGGAACGCCGCGAATGAGAAACGCGGCCATGTCCCGGTGCGAAGGCAGGAGGACGTCGTCGGGCGTGGCCAGCAGCGCGGAGCCCACAGGGATGGCTTCCTGCCCGCGCCCCACATACACGCCGCCCAGGATCTTCCCCTGGCGGTAAAGCTTGCGTTCGATGCGGTCTTCCATCTCGCGCATCAGGGACATGTAGTACAGGAATTGGTGTGCCAGTTCGGCCTGCTTGCCGGCGTGGCTCTCCGGTTGCGAAATAGTGGCGTGTACCGCGCTCATAGGGATCCCCTCGCCCGTGTAACGGCCACGGAGTAGTATAACGCCTTTCGCGGCGCGGCAACTCCTCAGAAAAAGACGTCAGGAAAAGATAGCGTTCACCTTCAGGCTGGCACTGCCGAATAGGCGCAGGGGAATCTCCTGGCCGTCGCGATAAGTGGTGGTGATGCCGTCGGGGGTGGAGACTTTCACCTGGCGCAGGTCCGCGTCCACCACCCAGAACTCGCGGCAGCCGTTTTCCAGGCAGAGTCTCTCTCTCTTGGACATTTCGGCCGCCGTATTCGATGGAGACAGCACCTCTATAACGAGATCGGGCGCGCCGCGGAGGTTGTCTTTGGGGTCGATTTGGTCCCACCGTTCCTGCGAGACGTAGGCCACGTCGGCGACGCGAAACTCATGCTCGGGCAGAGCCCGGAAGGCAAATTCAGTTTCCACGATACCGGAATCTCCGGCCGCAGTTTCCAGGAGCCTGCGCAACTGGTGCTGTGTGCGGTAGTGTCCGTGATTGGGTCTGGGCACTTGGACAAGCTCTCCTTTGTGGAGTTCATAGTAGAAAGGGCCGGTCTCGGGCAGTTTATCGAACTCCTCTACGGTCATCGGGCGAGTCAGTGTGGTGGCCATGAGAAAGACCTCTTCGGGTCTATTATATATCCCTCAGCGCCGCTGCCAATTGATACAATTCTCTCGGGTGCCCAACCGTTCGGCGCCCAGGAGGTTTACCGATGTCTCGTTCCCTCCGTCTGCTTGGGATCGTTCTTGCCGTGGCAGTCTTTTGCGCGCTGGTCAGTGCCCAACAAGACCCACGGCGATCGCCGGGCCGCAACTTCCCCCCGGAGATTGTACTGGACCGATTCATCGACGTGGCGAAGGTCGCGCCCCAGTACTTCACCGTCGAGATGGAAAATTCCGAGGTCCGGGTGCTGCGTGCCAAGCTTACCGCGGATGCGCGGATTCCCATCCACGACAACCGCTCCGGGGTGATCGTCGCCCTGACCGACGTGCATCTGCGGTTCACTACCCCCGACAAGAAGTTCCGGGATGTCCACGTCAAGGCCGTGGAGACGCACTGGATCGATGGAGACACGTTTTCGGAGCAGAACCTGAGCGCCAGCCCCTGTGAGTTTCTCTTCATCGAGACCCTGCGCTCGACCGGTCCGGTTCCGTACACGCCGCCGGGCTGAAGTGCTCCCCGGGTTGAGCGGCCTGTCGTGCTACGCCCCCTCGAAAACGATACACTGTTCTGAACCGACGGAGGTCCGATTGAAACGCATCCATCTCTGCTTCTCCCTTCTCTTCGTGGCGGTAGCCGTCTTCATCCTCGCACCCGAAACCCCCGCCCAGCCACCGGGCACCGCGCTGACCCCGCAAGCGATCGCGACACGCAACGCCAACGAGAAGGAACTCGAATCCATCGCCATCATCGAGCGCAAAGTGATGGTGCCAATGCGCGACGGCAAGCGTATGGCGACCGACATCTACCGGCCCAAGGACACGTCCAAGAAGTATCCCGTGATCTTCGTGCGCACGCCCTACAACTTCAACTACTGGGACGTGAGGAACGGGTTGCCGCGCGACATGAACACCGAACTCCAGGCCGTCAAGCGCGGGTACGCCTTTGTCGAGATGAACGAGCGCGGGCACTTCTTCTCGGAAGGCGAATACGACATCCTGGGTCCGCCACTGACCGACGGCTACGATGCGATCTCGTGGATGGCGGCGCAGCCCTGGTCCAATGCCAAGGTCGGGACCATCGGGTGCTCGTCGACGGCTGAATGGCAACTGGGCGTGGCGGCGCAGGGGAATCCAGCCTTCGCGGCCATGATCCCGCAGGGGTTCGGCGCAGGCGTGGGACGCGTGAAACCCTATTTCGAGCAGGGGAACTGGTATCGCGGCGGCGCCGTGCAGATGCTGTTCGCCGCGTGGATTTATGGGGAGCAGAACCAGGTCCGGCCGATGTTTCCGCCCAACACCTCGCGGGAAGATTTGATACAGGCGTCCAGGATGTTCGACCTGGCGCCGCAGATGCCGCCGGTGGACTGGTCCAAGGCGCTGCAGCACTTGCCCGAGATGGACATAATCAAGGCGGTCGGCGGGCCGCGCGGGATTTTTGCCGACCGCATGGAGGTCTCAACCGGCGGCGCCATGATCAAGCGGGCCCCCAACGATCCGGCCTGGTACCGCGGCGGGTTGTGGCACGACGACCAGCCGATCAACGTGCCGGGGTTCTGGTTCATGTCGTGGTATGACGTGTCGGTGGGGCCGAATCTGGCGGCCTACAACTACGTGCGCAAGACGTCCCGGCCGGAGATCGCCAACCAGCAATATGCCATCATCGCGCCTACGCTCCACTGCGGCTACACACGGGCGACCGAGAACACGGTGGTGGGCGAGCGCAGCATGGGCGACGCCCGGTTGGATTACAGCGCGCTCACTTACGGCTGGTTCGACTACTTCCTGAAGGGCGAGAACAACCACGTACTCGAGACCATGCCGAAGGTCCGCTACTTTACGATGGGGATGAACAAATGGCAAACCTCGGAAACATGGCCACCCAAGGGCGCGGAGTCGATGACCTTTTTCCTTTCGAGCGGCGGCAAGGCGAACAGCCTCAATGGGGACGGCGCACTGGCGGCGGCTGCGCCCGGCGCGGACAACCCCGACAGCTTCACTTACGATCCGATGAACCCGGTGCCCTCATACGGCGGCAACGTTTGCTGCACGGGCAATGCCGTCACGGGCGGCGCTTTCGACCAGCGCAAGATGGAGGCGCGCGCCGATATTCTGGTCTACACGTCCGAGCCGCTGAAGGAGGGGATCGAGGTGAGCGGCCCCATCGAGCCCACGCTCTATGTGTCGTCGGACGCGAAGGATACGGACTTCACGGTGAAGGTGGTGGACGTCGATCCCGACGGCGTGGCCTACAATCTGGACGAGACCATTCAACGGCTGCGTTATCGCGACGGATACGACAAGCCGCTGGTGTGGATGGAGCCGGGCAAGGTGTACAAGGTGACGCTCCAGCCCATGACCACCAGCAACTACTTCGCGGCCGGGCACCGGATCCGCATTGAGGTGTCGAGCAGCAATTTCCCGCGCTTTGACCGGAACCTGAACACCGGCGGCAACAACTACGATGAGGCGAAGGGCGTGGTGGCGCACAATGCCGTACACCACTCCAGGCAGTATGCTTCGCAGGTCACCTTGAGCGTGGTGAAGCGGTAGGAAGCGAGGCTGCCTCGATCAGTTCCCGCCAACCAAGCGCGTAACCGAGGGCTCGCTTGACTTCGGCCTCGCGCCTGGGATGGAGTCTCGAAACGCGTTCCCGCAGCGCTGAACGTGACACCGTCCGGAGGTTGTCGCAGTTCGCAACGCACGGCTTCGGAAGACCATCTCTCGGCCCGAGGAGCACCTCAACCGGAATGGCCCGAATGGTGGTCGTGATTTCCACAACCACGAATTTGTTCAGATACGAGTAGGCGTCGTCGCGGCTGAGCAGGAGCACAGGCCTTCGGCCGGCGGGCCTGGGCAGGTCCGCCCACCAGATCTCGAACTGCCTCACGCGTCGAACTCCTCACAGTTGGACCAATCGTCTGCTTCAGAGGCCGAATCAGGTTGCTTTCGATATGCCTCGCGCATCCGGGCGAGCTCGTGCTTAAGGATGGCGTCCTTCACGGCCTGGCGAATGAACTCCGAACGCTGGCGTTTTCTGGCGGGGGCGAGATGATTCAAGGCGCGGAATGTAGCGTCGTCGAGCTCGACGAGGATAGTGGGCACTCCACCATGGTAGCAAGAATATGGAGTGGCATATGGAAGCGTATATAGATACTATTCACGGTCGTAACAGCAGATGGGCGAAATCCATGGACCTTTTGGCCGCTCCAGTGCGTACGCACTTGGAGAGGATCCCAAAGAATGCTGTTCCAGGACATTCGCTTTGCTGTCCGTGTGTTGCTGAAGAACCGGGCCTTCACGCTGGTGGCCGTGCTGTCGCTGGCGGTCGGAATCGGAGCAAATTCGGCGATGTTCAGCTTTGCCGATGCGTTGCTGTTGCGTCCCCTGCCAGTGCTCCATCCGAGCGAAATAGTCACGGTACAGGGCAAAACGTCCAAGGATCGGCCAGGCAACCTGTCGTATCCGGATTACGTTGACTATCGGGACCGGACCAAGACCTTCGACAGCCTGGTGGCGTACTCCGTGGTCCCGTTCGGCTTCGCGGCTCGTCCCGATGCGCTGCCTCAGGTCAAATATGGCTTGATGGTGTCGGGCAACCTCTTCCAGGCCATGGGAGTCGAGCCGGCTTTGGGCCGCAGCTTCCGGCCGGACGAAGATCAAGTGCTGGGACGGGACGCGGTGGTGGTTCTGGGACACGATTTCTGGATGCAGCAGTTCGGCGGCGACCCCGCGGCCATCGGCAAAAGCGTCCGGCTCAACGGTGTGGATTTTACGGTAATCGGCGTGGCGCCCAAGGACTTCACCGGAATGGATCAGTACCTCCGCCTGCCCCTGTTCGTCCCGCTGCACATGGCGCCGCGGCTCGCCGCGGATCCAAAACACGGCATTTTGGAAACCCGCGACAACCGGGACCTGCTGGTGAAAGGCAGATTGAAGCCGGGCGTCACCATTGCGCGGGCGCAGGCCGAATTGCAGGGCATCGCCCGGGGCCTGGAACAGAGCTATCCGGGAACCAACCGCGACCAGAGCGTGGCGATTCACACCGAATTCCAAGCGCGGGTGGCGCAGTCGCCATATGATGCCGCCCTCATCGCGATGCTGCTGACTCTCTCGGCCCTGGTGCTGCTGGTGGCTTGTGCCAACGTGGCCAACCTGCTGTTGAGCCGTGCGCGCGCCCGGTCGCGCGAGATCGCCATTCGACTGGCGATCGGAGCCGGCCGGATGCGCCTGGTACGCCAGTTGTTGACCGAGAGCCTGTTGATCGGGGTGGGGGGAGGCCTGGCCGGTATTGCGGTGGCGTATGCGGGCATCAGTTTCCTGAACCAACTCCAGATTCCGACCGAATTACCGATCTCGTTGACGTTTAAGCTGGATATGCGCACTCTGCTTTTCGGCATGGCTGGATCGGTGGTCAGCGTGCTGCTCTTCGGGCTGATTCCCGCCTTCCAGACTACGCGAACCGATCTGGTCCGATCCTTGAAGTCCGCGGATGCGGATTCGCTCGGGAAGCAGCGCATCTGGGGGCGGAACCTGCTGGTGGTGGGTCAGGTGGCCGTGTCGCTGGTATTGCTGATCATGACTTCGATGATGTATCGGGGTTTTATCCGTTTACTGCATGCGGGAGCGGGATTCCGCACCGACCATTTGTTGGTGATGAGCTTCGACCCAACACTGGTGAAATTCACGGAGGCACAGGCACAGCAGTTCTTTAAACAGGTTGTGGATCGGGCGGCTTTGACTCCGGGTGTGAAATCGGCCGCACTCACGTCCGTCATTCCCATGATGCCAATGACGGACGGGAAAACAATCGTACCGGAAGGCTACCAGTTTCCCAAGGGCAAGGGTAGTGTCTCCATGCTCTCCGATACGGTTGACGAGCACTACTTCGATACCATGGGTATCGCCATCGTACGGGGACGACGCTTCTTCACCAGCGATTCCGCCACGGCGCCAAAGGTCGCGATCGTGAACCAGGTGCTGGCCGGCAAATACTGGCCGAACCAGGATCCCATCGGGAAGCGCTTCCACCTGGACAATGCGCAGGGCCCATGGGTTCAGATCGTGGGAGTGGCCAAGACCGCGAAGTACATTTTTATTTCGGAGCCGCCGATGGAGTTCCTCTACCTGCCGCTGGCGCAAGACCCTAAGACGCGCATGACGCTGATCGCTCAATCCCTGGGCGACGCGCAAGGTTTGGCGGCGCCGCTCCGCGAGGTGGTCCGCGGCATCGATGCGAACCAGCCAATCTACGATGTCCGGACGATGGAGGACATCTACCAGACGCGGGCGGTCAAGACACCCAATCTCATCGTCGAGACGGTCGGCGGGATGGGAATGATGGGACTGCTGCTCGCGATGGTCGGGTTATATGGCCTGGTGGCCTATTCGGTGAGCCGCCGGACACGCGAGTTCGGCATCCGCATGGCGATTGGCGCCGAGAGCGGCCAGGTGTTGCGGATGGTGATGCGGCAGGGACTGGTACTGTCGTTGGCGGGGATCGCGATCGGCCTGGTGATCAGCATGGGAGCCGGGCGCGTGCTCAAGGCTTCCTTGGGATCGGGCGATAGCGATCCGGCGTCCTTCGTGGTAGTGTCCGTGGTGCTGCTTGCGGTCACCACGCTGGCGGCGTACGTGCCGGCGCTACGGGCCTCAAGGGTAGCGCCGATCAAAGCGCTGCGCTGGGAGTAGGGGCGGGCGGCGAGGGCTCTTCGCGGCTCAGGCCACGATCCCGGCTCGGCCGTTTGCGCCGTTTTGGGGGCATCGCACGGCAACACTTTCGCCAATATACTCGATTTCGGGTATTCTCCTCGGGGTGCCCACACGCTATGATTACCTATAGAAAGGGTGATCAGCTCTCCGAAAATGAGCTCTCGCATCTAACCACCTAAAATGGGTTTTCGTCATACCCAGCCTGACGCGGTATCCGAGGCGGCTGTGGTACAGCCCTTGCCCCGCGCAGTCCTGGATGCTATCCGAAGTTTTGACACTTGCACTATCGCCAATGCCGTTGAGCATTTGCGGATCCGGTTGCGCAACGAAGGATTTACCGGGCCAGGTCTTCATTGTGTAACCGGCGACTCGCCGCGCGTCCTCGGTTATGCAGCCACCTGCCGGGTGCGGTCTGCGGATCCACCCATGACGGGTAACGCTTACGCCGACCGTACGGATTGGTGGGAGGCCATCGGGCTGCTTCCGCTCCCCCGCATTGCGGTGGTCCAGAACCTGGACTCAGACGCTGGGGGCGCTTCTATCATTGGCGAGGTGCATGCGGCGATTCTCAAAGCCTTCCATTGCGAGGGCCTGATTACCAATGGCGCCGTCCGCGATATCCCCGGGGTCAGGCGAATGGGGTTCCCCATGTTCGCTTCGGCCGTCTCCGTGTCCCACTCCTACATGCACATCGTCGAGTTCGGAACGCCGGTCGAAATCTTCGGACTAAAAATTCGATCTGGGGACCTGCTGCTCGCCGATGTCCACGGAGTCGTCTCCATTCCGCTCGACCATGCCGCGCGCCTTCCCCAAGTGGCATCCGAAATTCGCGAGACCGATCGAACGATCATCGACCTGTGCCACTCGGCCGAGTTCTCCCTGGAAAAACTGCTGAAAGCCGTTCAAACCAAGCGATGAGCATGATCACACGGAAACTTCGCTTCCAGGCCCCACGCCTTTCTATTCGTAGTGGGAGAACCAGGGGCCGGAGTCAGTCCTGGCCTATAACGGCCCGCCGCAATGGCCTCAATCTTCAAACCCGCGATTCGCGGTCAATGACCGGTCTCATTTGGGCAACCCCGCTATGTCTCGCTGCTGGGATGCGGCATTGCCTGGCCTACATCCACCCCTCGTTCGTGAAATACGGGTGTGCGCAATGCTGGGTGCACTCCGCGTATGGCTGCTGGCGACGATATCGGCGTTCCGAGGCAATCGGTTCGTGGCGATACCGGTGCTGCACGAATTGGCGGTTAAGCTCGCACGTCGCGTGCGGCACATCGAAGAGCACGCATGGGGCGTTCGCTCTCTTTCCGGGACGTTGACCAGATCAGCTACTGGCCGCCGCTTCTGAAGCGATAGGTGTACCTATGCCGAAGTTTGCGATCCAGAATGCCTATTTCATTCTTGCTGCCTGTCTCATGATTGCCGTGATTGGCGTCACGGCGCTCGCCCGCATGCCGGTTGATATGTTTCCAGTCATGAATATCCCGGTGGTTGTGGTGGCAACCTTTTATAACGGAATGGCGCCCCAGGAGATCGAAGCGGATATCACCAGCAGGTTCGAGCGCTTCTTTACGCTGGGCAGCGGCATCGAACATATCGAGTCGCGTTCTCTGCCCGGTGTGAGCATCATCAAGGTCTACTTTCAGCCGGGCACCAACTCCGATTCCGCCGTCACCACCATCTCGAATCTGGCCATGGCCCAACTTCGCAGGCTTCCCCCGGGCACCTTGCCGCCTGTCGTGCTGAAATTTGACGCCTCCAGTCTTCCGGTCTGCCTGGTGACCCTCAAAGGCGAAGGACTGGATGAGACGAAACTGCGAGACATAGCGCAGTTTTCGGTTCGAAACCAACTTGCTCGCGTCGCGGGCGCTTCGGTGCCCGTGCCGTTTGGCGGCTCATACCGGCAAATCATGGTTTACGTCGATCCGTTCAAGTTGGAGGCATATCAGCTCAGTGCCATGGACATCGTCAGGAAGGTGAACAACGCCAACCTGATCCTGCCGGGTGGAGACGTTCAAATCGGCGATCTAGACTACAACGTTTTTACGAACAGCCAACTGGACCGCATCTCCGAAATCAACCAAATGCCTGTCAAGGTGGAGAACCAGTCTCTGGTGCGCGTTTCGGATATCGGAGTTGCCAAGGACGCACAGCAGATCCAGACTAACGTGGTACGCATCGATGGCCAGCGGTCGGTGTATCTGCCGGTTATGAAACAAGGCGGTGATACGAACACCATCGCTGTCGTGAACGGCGTCAAGCGGGAAGTTGCGAAGTTGTTGAATGTTCCCAGTCAACTGGTGGGTCACGTCGTATTCGATCAATCGGAATTCGTGAAGCAGGCAATCGAAACACTGTGGCACGAGGGCGGACTTGGCCTGCTGCTCACTTCCGTTTTGATCCTCGTATTCCTGGGCAGCGTGCGCTCGACTGTGGCCGTCTTCTTTTCGATTCCCTTGTCCGCGCTGGCGGCATTCGCGGCGCTGTACTTCATCGGAGGCTCCATCAATACGATGGTGCTCGGCGGTCTCGCTTTGGCGTTTTCGCGCCTGATCGACAACTCAGTGGTTGTGCTTGAAAACATATATCGCCATCTGGAATTGGGTGAAACGCCGGGAGTCGCAGCCGAGAAAGGCGGCCGCGAAGTAATGCTGCCCGTGCTCTCTGCCACGCTGACCACGGCGATTGTATTCTTCCCCGTCACGTTCCTTTATGGAGTAAGTAAATTCCTGTTTTCGGCGCTCGCAGCGGCGGTCGTACTGGCTCTCTTCGCCTCCTACTTCGTTGCCCTAACCGTGGTGCCGCTGTTCTGTGCCCTGTTTCTCAAACCCCGGCATGGGGATGCTCCTGGCGAGGGCGCCCAGGGCTCCGATCCGGCGGCGCCGGCCGCTCCTACACCGGGGCAGCGCTTTACCCTGTGGTTCGATCGCCGGTTCGAAGGTGTGTTGCGAGCGTATGACCGCCTGGTTGGGATGGCGCTGCGGCGGCCGGTTGTAACCTTGCTGGTCTTCGCGGCTCTCTTCGCTGCCGTGCTTCCGCTGTATCCCCGCCTCGGCGTGTCGTTCTTTCCCCGGACCGATGCGGGTCAGTTCGTAATCCTGGTTAAAGCGCAGAGTGGCACCCGGGTCGCAGTTACCGAGCGGTTAGTCGCGCAGCTCGAAGGCAAGATCAGGGAAGTGATCGGAACCGACTTGGACATGCTGGTCTCGAATATAGGGACCGTCCCCGGCTTCTCGTCGATCTACACCAGCAATTCCGCAATGCACACCGCATTCGTACAGGTGAACCTCAAGCAGAATCATCGGGTCAGCAGCTACGAGTACATGGCCCGGCTGAAACCTTTGGTTCAGCGGGAGTTGCCCCAGGTATCCGTGTTTTTTCAGCCGGGAGGCATGGTGGACGCGGTGCTGAACCTGGGGCTGCCCGCCCCGATCGATATCCAGGTCTCCGGGTTCGATCTGAAGCAGACGTTCGATGCGGCAACGCGCCTTGCACTACAACTTCGCGCGCTGCCGGGAGTTGCGGACGTATACGTTCCGCAAGACCTCGACTACCCCGCATTGCGCTTTAACATCGACCGTGCCCGCGCGATTGAACTCGGCCTGGATCAGAAGGAGGTGGTTCAGAACGTCATTACCGCTCTCAACAGCAACCAGATGATCGCTCCGAGCTACTGGATCGATCCGAAAAACGGCAACGACTATATGCTTACGGTTCAATACGCGGAGAAGCAGGTGAAAAGCGTGGATGATCTGAGGGCGCTTCCGCTGCGCGGCGAAGCCAACACCCTCCCTTCCCGCCTCGACGCAATCGCATCGGTCGACAGGTTGGTTGCACCGACGGAAGTCGATCACTATCAGCTAGGGCGTGTAATAGACGTGTATGTTCGGCCGGAGGGCGAGGACCTGGGAAGGATCGCCGATGCCGTCAGTGACATAACCGCAAAACTCAAGCTGCCGGCCAATACCGAGGTTGACATTCGGGGAATGGTTCAGAATATGCGCAGCTCCTTCCATAGCTTCGCGCTTGGGCTCGGCCTGTCGCTGGCCCTTCTGTATCTGGTTCTCCTCGCGCAGTTCCGGTCCTTTGTGGATCCCCTGATTATTCTCCTGGCGGTGCCGCCGGGTGTCGCGGGCGTCATCTTGACCCTGCTGTTTACGGGAACCACCATCAATATTATGTCGTTGATGGGACTTATTATGTTGGCTGGAATCGCAGTGTCCAATAGTATCCTGATGGTGGAATTCGCGCGGCACCTCCGGTCCGAAGAGGGACTGGATGTCAAGACCGCGATCGCACGCTCGTGCCGGGTCCGCCTGAGACCTGTGCTCATGACTTCGCTCGCGACCATCATCGGCCTGTTTCCGATGGCCCTGAAAATGGGGACCGGAAGCGAAGCTTATGCACCCCTCGCCCGAACCATCATCGGCGGCCTCAGCCTGTCGGTGTTCCTGACCATCGTACTGGTGCCGGCTGCTTACTACCTGGTGCACCGCTCCGAAGATGTGAGCCTGGCAGCCCGATAGGGATTGTAGTTGAATGCGGACGCAACACGGTTCGATTCACTGGCTCAAGTGTAGTTCATTCCCGCGCGTCCGCAGGTCACACCGTACCGTGGATCGGTCAAGCCAGCCGTGCCTGGCGAGGCAAACGGACCCCGGCTCCAGATCAGTGCGTCTCAACGAGGCGCATGTAAATCACGGTCTGTCCCCTGCGACCCACTTCGCGGTAATGGGCCAGCCACTCGTGCAGGTCGGGATAGTTGGTGATCGCCAATTTTGGATTGTATAGGCCCAGGCCGTCGAGCACGAAGGTTGGGCGTGAGCGCGCCAGTTGGGCACGGCGTCCCGTGGCGGCTTCCGTCTCCACGGGTTCCGATTGCGTGAGATGGCGGTCGGCGGGCACGCCCGTGAGCGGTTGCGAATCGAGATAGATGGCGGCTGCCGGAAGCTGCGTGTAGGCATACATTTCGGGACGGTATCCCCACACAAAAAGCGTGTCGCCAGGCTTGGCCAGTTGGTGGGTGAAGGCTGCGGCTGAGCGGCTGTCGCGATCCATGTTGGTGTCGCGCCATGCGCGGTCTCTCAGGGCGGTGAGGTAGGCGGGGCCGAATCGCGTTGCGGGAATCAGCAGCAGCAATGCCACCAGTTCGCGCTTGCGCCCGAGTAGCGTGAATCCGCGCGCAGCCATCAAGACCATGACGGGCAAAAGTAGGAAGTAGTAGCGCGGGAAGAAGCGGAAGCCCGCGGCCACGCCGATCAGTGAGATGAGCAGCCAGCCGGTCCATGGAATGAGGCTGATTCGCGCCGCAGGCCCGACCTCGCCGGACCGGGGGGGCCGGCGCGGACCAGGGGGTCCGCCCCACCATAGGAAGGAGCCGGCGGCCACTACTAACGCGGCATGGAAGCCCATCCAGTTCAGCGTGCGCAGAAGCCCGTTTCTGAGCGGATTCTCCACAAACGGGCTGCCGGCATACAGCCGGCCCCACTTCCACACCTCCTCCCAGTACGGCCCCAGCGCGCCGGCGCCCCACAGCCACGCGGCCGCGGCGCCGCTGACCGAGGCGAAGCCTGCCGCCATCCACAGGGCCCCGGCCGGCTCCCACAGCACACACGCCGCTGCCACAAAGAGACCCTTCGGGCTGATCCAGAACGCCACTCCGGCCAGCACGCCTGCCCAGAACGGGCGGCGATTGGACGCCATCCACACGGCAGCCAGGTGGGGCGCCAGCATCATCAGGTCGGACGCCACCGGGATCGCCGACGAGGGGAAATCGAAGGTCAGGAAAAAGCCCAACAGGCCCGCGGCCCAGATCCCCTCGCGCTCCGACCACAGGTCGCGCGCAAACCGGTACGCGATCCAACAGGCCAGCAGTGCGTATAAGGCATCGCCCAGCCGCAGCGCCCAGCCGGGGCGCGCCCCCCACAGCAGGTACATCGCGGGCACGAGCGGCGGCTTGTCGAACCAGATGTCACGGTAGATTGCTTTTCCGTGCAGCATCTGTTCCGCCGCCGCCAGCGGCAGGGTGTCGCCTTCCCAGAGGATCGAGACGTGGCACAGGCGCGACGCCACCAGGATGACGGCGAGCAGCAGGAAAAGCTGTCGGGGTTTGCTCAAACCGGGCTTGCTCGAATAGGGCTTGCTCAAATGGAATCTGCTCAAACCAGTGCGGCGGACTTCGCCAGCAGGCGCTCCAGCGCGCGGCGGAGTTCGGCGCCATAGACCGGGTCGGCCAGGGCGAACTCGACAAAACTCTCAAAGTAGCTGGGGAAGTTTCCGATGTCGTAGCGCTTCTCTTCGGGGGACAACTTTACCGCCATCACGCGACGCCCTTCCTCGCACATGAACTGGATGGCGTTGGTGAGTTGGATCTCGCCGCGCTGGTCAGGCTTCACGCGGCGGATCATGTCGAAGATCACAGGCGAGAAAATGTAGCGCCCCGCGATGGCCAGATTGCTGGGAGCGCTTTGGGGAGCGGGCTTCTCCACCAGGTTGACGATGCGGAAAACGTCGGCGCCGTCGCCCTCCTCCGGCTGCACGATGCCATAGTGCCGGGTTTCCTCGGGCGGTACTTCCTCCACCGCGATCACACAACTGGCGCGCTTGGAATCGAAGACGTCCGCCATGCGGCTCACCGCGCGCGAAACCGCATGCAGGCCGAGAATGGAATCGCCCAGCGCCACCAAAAAGGGATCCTCCCCCGCAAAGTTCTCTCCGCACAGAACGGCGTCGCCCAGGCCCTTTTGCAGGCGTTGACGGGTGTAGAAGAAGTTGGCCTTGAGCGGTTCGAAATCCACCTCTTTGAGCAGATCGAGCTTGTTGGCCTCGGTCAAGGTGCGGAACAAGTCGGGGTCGTGGTCGAAGTGGTTTTCAATGGAAGCTTTGCTGCGCCCGGTGATGAATAGAATCTGTTGGATGCCGTTGGAGACCAGCTCCTCCACCACGTATTGCACGATGGGCTTGCGCGCGACGGGCAGCATCTCCTTGGGTTGCGACTTGGTGGCGGGCAGAAGCCGCGTGCCATGTCCCGCAACAGGAATAAGGGCGCTCTTGATCACCATTTGAATATAACAGCGGCGATGCGCGTAATCCCGCCTGCAGCGTGTTGACAACCGAATTCCGGACCGATGTTCTGGAAGATCAGGACCGATGTTCCTGAAGAGTTTGTTCAAAACAAGCAGGTTAGGAGTTTTAGACCGGAACAGTCGTTCCGTTTTTTGGAGCGGGGCATACCGGGCGCCCAGTAGTGCGGTATAGTAGGCAAAGAAAAGGCGAATCGCCTGCAGGGCAGCGTGGAGGATATCCAGCAACAACTCGTCGCTCTTCGCCAGCGCATCGCGCGGATCGATCGCAAGTACGCCGGTCCGCCGGTGGCCCGGGTGGCTCCCTCCGTACGCCCGTTTTCGAACGCCTCGGCACACTTCATCCAGGACCTCATGAGCGGCGAAGTGGTACGCACCGCTTACGGGGAGCACTTCGAAACCGAAAAGCTGTGGGAGCGGCACCGGCGCCACGGCAGCGTCGATATTTCGGATCTGGCATGCCTTCCCGAAGATCTTCTCGACCCGCTTTCCGCCGGCGCCATCCCGCGCGCGCATCCCATGAAGTGGGCCTTTCTTGATACCGAGACTACCGGACTGGCGGGCGGCACCGGCACCTATGCCTTTCTGGTCGGCGTGGGCTCCATCGAGGCTGCGGGCTTCCGGCTGCGCCAGTTCTTTATGCGCGATTATGGCGAAGAAGCGTCTCTGCTGAGCCGGTTGACCGAGTACCTGGCGCAGTTCGATGTGCTCATCACTTACAACGGCAAAGCCTACGACCAGCCGCTGCTGGAAACGCGTTTCCGCATGGCGCGGGCGAGGCATCCCTTCGACCGGATGGAGCACCTGGACCTGCTGTTCGGCGCGCGCCGTTTATGGAAGCTGCGGCTGGAAAGCTGCCGGCTGGTGGATCTGGAGAACCAGATCCTGGGGGTGGAGCGCCAGGGCGATCTGCCGGGCGAGATGATCCCTTACATCTACTTCGATTTCCTGCGCACCCAGCAGGCGTTCCGCCTGGTTCCGATTTTCCACCACAACGCCCTGGATATTCTTTCGCTGGCGTGCCTGACGGCCATCGTGCCGTTCCATTTCCGCTCGCCCGAAGGGGACACCCTGGGTCCGGCGCTGCGGCACGGCGCCGATCTGATCGGCCTGGCGCGCTGGCTGCTGCAGGCCGAGCGTCCGGAGGAGGCGTTGCGCCTGTTCCGCCGCGCGGTGGAGATGGGTCTGCCCGATCATCTGTTGTTCCGGACGCTGTGGGAGACGGCCGCCACGGAAAAACGCCTGGGCCGCGAAGATGCCGCGCTGGCCGTGATCGCGGAACTGGCCGGCTCGCGCAACCCGTACAGGTTCCGTGCGTTTGAAGAGCTTGCCAAGCACTATGAACACCGCGAGCGGAATTACCCCATGGCGCTGGAGATGACGCGCAACGCGCTCGAGATCGCGGATACACCGGAAATCCGGCGGCGGGAGGAGAGGCTGAAGGGCAGGATCGCCAGACCGAAGTCGCGAAGGCTGGCGCTGTAGGGCAGACGATCGGTTTTGGTCGTCTGCCTTGAGCGTCGTGTGGGCCGCTCCACGGAAGGCAGACCACGAAAGACGATGGTCTGCCCCACTGGACTCAGATGATCCGTTTGCCCTTGCTGGGACCGTTTACCGAGACCGGACCGTTGTTGGTGGAAACCCGAATCGTGTCCTGGGAGCCGTTCAACTGGATGATGCGCTGGCTCGAACCATTATCCGTCCAGGCGCCGACGCAGGCGCCGGCCGCGCAACTCACCGGCGAGTGACCGGAAGTCTCCACGCGAATGCCCGAGCGGAACGTGTCCGGGAAAACGAGGCTCACGGGACCATTGATGGTGCGGGCTTCCAGTTGCGAGCCGTTCCAGACCTCGCCTGCCAGAGTCAACGAAATCGGACCGTTCTGAGCGGTGAGGTGGACTTCGCCGCCGCCCCGGTTGAACGAGATCGGCCCGTTGGCGGTGTGAACCTCGACCATGCCCGCGCAGTCCTGAAGCGAGATCGGACCGTTGGTCGCCCGCGCCTTCAGGGTACCGCTGACACCGGAGAAACTGATCGGACCGTTCTTGGTTTCCAGATTCAGATTCGCGTCCTTAGGCGCCCGGACGATGAAATACACCTGCCACGTCGCATCGTCGCTGGACGGGCCGGTAGACGAGATTCGCCCCGCGCTGCGGCTTACCGAAATGCCTCGGAGCGCTTGCTCCGCGGCGGCGCGGTCCTCCGCCACCGCGATCTTACAGGCCTCCACGGAGTAGTCCGCGCGGTCCCACCCGCGAACCTGGAAGACGGCTTTCTCCATGCCGACCATTTCCAGAATCGGCGCCTCGCTTTTTTGCAACGCGTAGGTCTCGGTTGCCTGGGCAACCTCGCCGTTCGACCGAACCTTCAGGTCGGAACAATGCTCCGCGTTGCCTTCGAAGTTGACGCTGAGGTTCCGGTTCTTGGCGGCGTGCGTCTTCACGGGGGCGAGTGCCCACGCTACGATCAGTGCCGCGGCGGCCAGGTAGTAGAGGCTGTCGTTTTTCATCGGGTCCGTCCTTGTCACTCCTTAGACGGGCGCGGCGGGCCAGGGTTAGGGACGCTTTGCCGGCGGATCCTGCACCTGGGTGCCCAGGCCTGCGTAGGCCTCCTTCACCTTGATGACTTTATCGCCGTTGAAGGTCACGAAGGTGATCTTTCCGGGAGCCGTACCGTAAACCCAATCCTCCAACTCCATGCCATCCTTGGGTTCGCGCGAATGGTGTACAGGACGCCCCATCGCCATCACGACCTGCTCGTGGTTCATGCCTTCCAGGACGCGCTTCTCCTTGATGGCCTTCTGCACTTCTGGCGGCAAGCTTTCGGAGTAGACTTCCGTCACGGTGTGCTTCTCGAAGTCCAGGACCGGGGCCAGAATCTTCTTCACCTCCGCCGCTTTGATCGGCTCCAGGGGCTTATGGAACAGAAGCGCGAGTGAGGTGCCGCCCGGGGCGTTGCTGTCGGTGTCGGTGCTGATCGGGTGCGTGGATGCGCCGCCCATCCCGCCGCCGACTTGCACGCCCTGATACCATTTGCGGCCACCCTTGAATCCGCCGTTGATCTCGAACACAATGCGGTCGTGTTCGAGGGTGATCTTGGTGACCTGCACGAGGTCGCCGGTGCGCGCCGCCGGTCCGCTCTCCTTGGCGATTTCCGACCATTCCTTCTTGTCGTAAGTGCCATCGGAGTTGAATTCCAGGGCCTTCTTGGAGCGCGGCAGCAGCACCTTCACGGTGCCGTACTCGGCCATCAGCCCGCGGGTCAGTTCCACACGGTCTTCAAAGCCCAGCTTTTCTACAGGGGCCTTCTCGGGCGCCGGCTTCTTGTCGGCAGCGTTGGTAAGCAGCGGCAACGTACTCAGGACGGCAATGGCGGCGCTGGCTCGCATATGGCACTCTCCGCAGGCGGGTCGGTCAGCGGTGAGGCCTGCCGGCGAATGGGAACCTTCCAGACATATAGGAACAGCGCTAATAGCACGGTGGAAGTCAATACGCTGGCTTCCGGGCCGTATTCCGCGCCGCTCCAGAGATCGCCGGCGGTCCACGACATCTCGTAGCCCGTCACCTTTATTCTAAGCCCGCTGAGGTTCACGCCGAACAGCGGCAGTGTAAAGTTCCAGCCAAAATGCAGCCCGATGGCCAGCCAGAGGTCGCGGCTGCGCAGGTAGGCATAGCCGAACAGGATGCCGAAACCGGCAGTGTTGGCGATGCCCAACCAGGTGGGGTTGGGGTTGGATACATGCAGCAGCGCAAACACGACGCCCACCGGCAGGATGGTGGCATAGGGCCCCAGCACCGCCAGAAGGCGTTGAAAGCCGTAGCCGCGGAAGAAGAGTTCTTCGCCGGCAGCGCCCGCGGCCAACAGGGCCGTTACGAAGAGGACGGTGCCGGCCGTGCCCGGTTCCGCGGGTGTGCGGGACATGTGGGCAGCGCCTGTCAGCAGCGGCGGAAGCAACACCACGCAGGCCGAGCCCGCGCCCCCGATTAGCCCGAACGCCAGGTTGTCCAGGGAGGCGCGGTTCCACCAAAGTCCCAGATCGACCAGGCGGCGGTTCTCGTAAATGCGCAAGGTCAGCCAGTTCGCGGCGATGGCCGAAAAAAGGACCGCTCCGGTATTGCCTGCCAGGTATCCGCCGAGCCAAAGCAGCAGCGGCCCAAACACAAACGCGGTGAGGAAGTACAGCGCCACATAGAGGCCCACCTGGATCGCCAGCCGCAGAGGATCTTTACGCATAACAGGATGGGCCGCGGGGCCAACCGACTACTATATATCGAACTGCCAGGCCGCGCGCTCCAGTTTCGCCGGTCGAGGCCCGCGCAACCAGGTCCAGCGCCGCCGCATCCAACCAGTAGATGCGTCGACGAACGGTGGTTGGGGGTGCGGGTCTGGCGGGCTTGGGCGGCGTGGGAGCCTGGGCTTATCGCACGGCGCCCCATTTGTGGAAGCAATACGCAAAGGACCGCGAACGGGCCATCCTGCCGGCCCCCGAGCGGCCCGATCCCAAGGCCTGGAGCGATCGCGGGCTCTATGCCGCCTGGCTGGGCCACACCACGGTGTTGCTGAAGATCGACGGCGTCACCATCCTGACCGACCCTGTGCTCAGCAATCGCGTGGGAATCGACCTGGGGTTGTTCACACTCGGGCTGAGACGGCTGGTGGAACCCGCCCTGGCAGTAGGAGATCTGCCGAAGATCGACCTGGTGCTGCTCTCCCACGCCCACTTTGACCACCTCGATATCCCCACGCTGCGGAAGTTGGAAAAGCGCGGAACCGCCGTGGTGACTGCCGCCAAAACCAGCGACCTGTTGCGCGTAAAGCGCTACGGCAGCGTGCGGGAACTTGGCTGGGGAGAGCGCGCCAGGGTCGGGCCGCTCGAGATCCGCGCCTTCCAGGTGAGGCACTGGGGCGCTCGCATGCGCAGCGATACCTACCGCGGGTACAACGGCTACACCATCGAGGCCGGCCGATACCGTGTGCTCTTCGGTGGGGACACGGCGATCACGACGTTGTTCAAGCCGCTGAAGACTTCGCGGCCATTCGACCTGGCGGTGATGCCGGTGGGCGCCTACAATCCCTGGATCCATTCCCACTGCACGCCCGAGCAGTCGTGGCAGATGGCTAACGATGCGGGCGCGGAGTTCTTCCTGCCGGTGCACCATCAAACTTTTGCCCTCAGCCGTGAGCCCTATATGGAACCGATCGAACGGGTATATGGCGCCGCGGGCCGCCATACCGGCCGCGTGGCTTTCGAGCGCATCGGGCAGGAATTCCGGTTGACGGCGTGAAACAAATCTAACGACAGCAACTTTCAGGGCGATCGTCAGCGAACGAGGCGCCCATGCCCCTCGCTCGAAATGAAGGCGCGGAGCTGGTTGTACGGGCGGTGGGGGTTGGATGGGCTGAGAGCCGTGCGGATCCAGCTCTCGTGGTACCAGCGGTCGAACGGCGGATACTCGGCCCGGGCTAACTCCGTTTCAAGCTGTTCCAGGGGCGCGCGCGCCTCCAGGACGAGCTGCCATATCCGGTCTGAGTCCGGCGCCCGCAGTGCTTCTTCCAGCTTGACCGCCGCCTGTGTCTGCCGTTGGGCCACGCGCAGGCCCAGGCCGACGTCCACGGAGTAGAACCGCTGTTGCGAGAGCGACATCCCGGTTACCGCCCGCTCCTCGGCTGCGAGCGCCTCATCCAACTGCCCTTTTCGCGAGTGCACCTGGGCGAGCGTGTCGGCGTTCACTTCGGGATACGCTTCGCCCGCCACCTTGCGATAAAGGCGGTCGACCAATTCCTGAATCGCATCCGGGGCCTGCCATAGCTTATCCGGCGTGTCGAGTACGCCGAAGTACTTGTGGTACGCGGTCTCGGCGGCCTGGGCCGTGCTTGCGCCGCCACCCGGCGCTCCGAAATACTCGCGCGACCACCAGGCAGTATAGCGTTCGGCCGGGCCGGGCCGGGCATAGATGGCAGGGGCGTCCCAGGTGATGTCGGCGATCATGCGCGCGCCCATGACGTAGTCGCGCAACTCCGACACGTTAACCAGCATGTACTCCGTGGCCCCGGCCTTCACGATCTTGTCGAACTGCTCCGCGACGGTCGAAGGTGCCACGATATGCGTCAACTGCTTCGTCAATCTGCCGCCCAGGTAAGCCAGGTGGTAGTACACGCCGTGTTTCCAGCGCCCCACCTCTGCCGGCAAACCGCGCATGTGGCCGTCGTTGTCGTCGGGCCATACGATGATGACATCGGGAGGCAGGTCGAACGCCGCGGGATTTCGCTGGTACTGGGGCAGCATCTCCGAGTACATGGTGAAGTGAAACAGCGGAGGTTTGTTCTGTGGGACCAGCTCGCGGACCATCTTGACCTGTTCGCCGATCACCTCCCGGAAGGTTTTCGCCCTGTCATCATCCGTGGTCCCCGGGGGGAAGAGGAAGGGGCGGTCCTCAGTACCGCGCATGCCTACGGGCCAGATCACATCCAGGTCGCGGTTCTCAATTACGCCGCCGCGCCAGAACTTGAGCATGCCTTCGCGGTTGGTGAACCAGTTCCACTCCGGCCGCAAGCCGCGCTCGGCGGCCAGGTTGAACCGCACCAGGCCGAATGGATTGGAAACCAGGATGTCGTAGTGGTGCGAGGTGTAGTAGAGTCCCCAGTCGCTGGCCAGCTTCTGCACCTCGTAGCGCCGGTGGACGCGCACGTAGGGGGCCACCATGTTCATCCGCAGGCGCAGGGCGGTCTCGAAGAACCGCTTGTACCAGTCCAGCGGGACGTCGCCGGTCTGCAAGGGATACCCATTGGCGTCGAAGGGCCGCGGCAGGAGGTCCTCGTCGTCGTGGAAAAAGCCGCGATAGCGGAAGGCCGGCGGACCCTGCGCGAAACTCGTGCGCTTCAGCACCAGCGGGTCGCGATGCTCGGGCGTGTACCCGGTCCAGATATAAAGCGGATCGATACCCAGCCGCTCGGACAGGGCGAACGCGGCAAACGCGGTGCCACGCGGGTTCGACCCGACAAGCCAGACCGCTCGGTTGGCGGTAACGATCCGGTAGCTCTCCCATTGACCCTGCATGGCGCCGGCGTCGATGGCCGCGGGCGCCTCTCCATTGCCGAGTGTGACGAGGCGGATGCTGACCCGATCGCCGCTCGGCGTCTTCACCACCGGAGGCCGATATCCGCTGATCCTCTCGATATCGCCCGCCAGAAACTCCGCGGCCTGGTGCACCGCCGCGGTCTCGTTATCACCCACGACGATCTGGCTCGGGCTATTTTTTCCAGCCAGGATTACGTCACCCTGGGCCGCTGGTCCGCTCTGAACCCATGACCCGCGAAGGAAATCCGTCCACGGAGCAGTCTGCGCGGGCGCTCCGCTGGAGACCATGGCGCACAGGGCCGCCAGGGCACAGGGAATGGTGCAAATCCGGCGAAAGGTCATAGTGTCCTCGGCAACCTCAGCTTTTGAGGTTCATCGCGCATATGATCTATCGTAGACGATCCCCGGTCGACCAGACGACGTTCCGGCCCACATTCCTGTTGACTTTCAACAGAAGCCGTTGCATACTCTTGTTGATGGACAACAGGAGTGAGCCCCGATCCGAAGTGCCTTATGGCACGCTGGACCTCATGGTCCTCAAGACCCTCGACGCCATGGGCCCCTTGCACGGCTATGGCATCGCGCGGCGTATCGAGCAGGTGGCCGAAGGTTCCATGGAGTTGAACCAGGGCACCATTTATCCCGCGCTTCTGAGGCTGGAGCAGCGCGGCTGGATTGCGAGCGAATGGGGTGTCAGCGAGAACCACCGCCGCGCGCGCTTCTATTCCATCACGCGGTCGGGCCGCAAGCAGTTGGCGGCGGAAGCGGAAAACTGGTCGCGCACAGTGGCCATGGTCAGCCGGCTGCTGTAGAGCGAATCGTGATGCCGTTGCGCATTCTATTCGCTTTATCCGGACTCATCGATGATGTGCAGGTCTTCACCTTCGAGCCGGGCGCGTTCGATCGTTAATATTTCGGCACGCTGGGATCCACCTTATCGCTC
>JAIQFL010000174.1 GCA_020073365.1 Terriglobia bacterium
CAGCGATCTGAAGCCCGCGCGAACCTCTTCTGAAAAGAGCTTCGGCTGTTCCCAGGCCGCAAAGTGCCCGCCCTTGGGGAGCTTGTTGAAGTGAATGAGCTTGGGGTACGCCTGCTCCGCCCAGCTCCGCGGAGCAGGATAGAGTTCGTCGGGAAAGACGCTCACGGCGGTCGGGACAACGACGCCTTTGACGGCGAAGAACGACGCCCCCTTGTTCTCCCAATAGAGACGGGCCCCTGAGAGCGCCGTATTCGTCAACCAGGTGAGCGTGACGTTGTCGAGGACGTCGTCCCGGGTGAGGCCTTCGCTGCCTCCGGCAAAGACACGTGCGATCATCTCATAGCTGCGCGCGTCGTGATCGAGGAAATACGCCGCGAGGCCTACGGGTGAATCCGCTATCCCGTACAGCGTCTGCGGTCTCAACCCCATCTGGAAGCCGTAGCCGATGCCCTTCGCATAGACGAAGCTCAGCCGCTCGTAAGCGAGCTTCTCGTCAGCCGACAGATTCGCAGGAGCCGGCGCGCCGGAAAAGGCCAGCTTGTCGATGTCGAGTGGAATCACGTTAGCCATGTTGGTATGAATACCAAGCAATTCCGGTGGCGCCTGCACGCCCATTAGCTCGGTGATGATGGCACCCCAATCCCCGCCCTGCGCCACGAATTTCGTGTATCCGAGGCGCTTCATCAGGACAGTCCAGGCACGTGCAATGTGGGCGGGGTCCCACCCGGTCGCGGTCGGCCTGCCGGAAAAACCGTAGCCGGGCATCGACGGAATCACGACGTGGAACGCGTCGGACCCATTTCCGCCGTGCGCGGTGGGATTGGTCAGCGGATCGATGATCTTCATCTGTTCGGTGATCGAGCCGGGCCATCCGTGCGTAACGATGAGCGGCAACGCATTTTCGTGTTTCGAACGGACATGGATGAATTGAATGTCCAGCCCGTCGATCTCGGTAATGAACTGCGGCAGGGCGTTCATTTTTGCCTCGATCTTGCGCCAGTCATACTCTGTCGCCCAATAGCGTGCGAGCGCCTGAGTCGTCGCGAGCTGTACTCCTTGCGACGCATCTGTAACCGTTTCTCGTTCAGGCCACTTTGTCGCGTTGATGCGCCGGCGCAATTCAGTGAGCTCCGCTTCCGAAAAACTCACCCCCAGAAACGGACGAATCGCGTTCTTGTCAGTTGCTTGCTCGCTGCTTCGTTCTGCAACAGCGGTTTGGGTCATGGTGTTCTCCTTTTGAGTAGTTTTGGGTCTGAGCCCTCTGCCGTGAGCTAGGAGTGCAAGCAGTACGCCAGACCGCCTCTCGCCTTTATGTGATTGAAGTGAAAGGGCTTGTCCGACTGCCCCCGGGCACGGTTCTTCTCGAACTGTCGAAGCGTGGTCTTAACGGGGCGCTCAGCCCTCGAAGTGTCGTTGGGGCGACACGCATCGCCGGCAGGCACCATGCACACTGTCCAGCGAGCCTGATGATTGCAGCGCGTCACATTCTCCATGTACGTGTTAGGCGGAGCCTTCCGGCCATTCCGCCTGAGGCGGAAGGGGAGTTCTGTTTGACTCAGAGCTACCGATCAAAAATAGCCGATCACCGCGAGAAACGCGGAAGGGCCGGCAGAGTCACCTCCCCTTTGCGGCCACCACGGCCGTCCCATCCAGGAGATGCAATGGCGCCAGCGGCGCCAGATTCAGGGCCACAGGCCAGTCGCAGTCAGCGTCATTGCCCCTCTTGCCAACGAGGTAAACAGTCCGGTGGCGACCCGCGCCGCCACGCCACAAGCGCGCCTCCCAAAATTGCGAACTGAACGATTCCTCGCGTAACGGAGAGCATCCCCTCTGCAATTCCCTTCGGCCGCAACGCGAATCTGGAAGCAACAGGCCCACCCAGCGGCCGCCGCACCGAAATTTTGAGACGAGGAATACCTCGATTGTGAACTTTCTGCCCCCAAGTTGGCGTCCCATACTAATAATTCAGTACCATGGGTGAATCAGAGGGCGATACATGGAGGAGACCCATTGTGTCTACTGCGCCGACGCGACGATCAGCCGCAGGCGAGCGTTGGCGATTGTCCCGGCCGTGTTGTCACAGGGGTGCGGGGGCGCGCGGCGCAGCAACGGCCCTTCGATCGTGTTCACCCGCATACCGCAAGCGGACCCGGCCGGTTCCGCAAGCAACGACATTATTGAAGGCAGCGTGACGGGAGCGTCGCCCGGCCAGAAGATCGTGTTGTACGCAAAAACCGGAAAGTGGTGGGTGCAGCCGCTTGTCGATCAGCCCCTGACCGACCTCCGCCCGAACTTCGCGTGGACCAACGCCACACACCTCGGCACTCAATACGCGGCGCTGCTTGTAAAGGATGGCTACCGCCCCCAGAGCGTCCTGGACTCACTGCCGCAGACCGACGCCAATGTTCTCGCGGTGGCAGTTGTGCCTGGCGCAGCACGGCCTCCCTCCCCAACCGTCCATTTCAGCGGCTACCAGTGGCGCTTGCGCACCGCACCGAGCGCACGCGGCGGCCAAAATGTCTATTCCCCGTCGAATATCTTGGTCGACGAAGAGGGGGCGATGCACGTGCGCATCTCCAAGACGGAGAAGGACTGGAGTTGCGCGGAAGCGAGCCTGACGCGAAATCTCGGCTACGGAACCTACGAGTTCGTCGTTCGCGGTCTGGACGCGCTGGAACCCGCCGCGGTTTTCGGAATGTTCACCTATGACTACGCGAGCGGTGCACTGCACAACCGCGAAATGGACATCGAGATCAGCCGATGGGGAAACCCCGCGGAAAAGAACGCCCAGTATGTGCTGCAACCGTATTACATCGCCGCCAATGTGTACCGGTTTAATTCGCCTCACGGGAGGCTCACGTTCTCCCTCCGCTGGGAGCGAGACCGCGCCACCTTTCGCACACTGCGCGGGTCGAGCGTGTCGTCGGAGTACGTCTTCGCCGCCGGCGTACCCTCGCCGGGCATCGAATCCATCCGTGTCGTGCTTTATGTCTACCGCGATGCCGTCGTCAAACTGCAGCATCCCATGGAGGTCGTGATTGAACGGTTCACGTATTCTCCGTAAGGTCCGCCGGGCGCTACTCCTTTGTGCCTGCGCGGTGCTAGGTTTACGCACTCTCTCCGCACTCGACCCCAATCACACTATCGGCCAATACATCGCGACGCGCTGGAGTTCGCGGGACTCCTTTCCTGGAGGCACGATTAACGCCATCGCGCAGACTCCGGACGGCTACCTGTGGATCGGCGCCGAGAACGGTCTTGTCCGTTTCGACGGCATCAGTTTTCGCCTATTCGATCACGCCAACACACCCACGCTGCCGCCCGGCCACGTTCTCGGCCTTGTCGTGGATTCCGAGGGCGTGCTCTGGGTACGCATGGAAAGTCCGTATCTGTTGCGCTATCGCGAGGGGAGGTTTGAGCAGACCTATCCTGTGGAACTTCCGCCGCCGTTCTCCCCTGACCGCGAGCGGGGGGCAACCGCCGTCGCCCGAGGAGTTCGCGGCGACATCCTGATCGCTCCGCCCAATGGCCCTTTGCGTTACCGCGCCGGCAAATCTACGCCGCTGGTTTCTTCAGGTTCGGCTGCCGGCCTCGCAATGTCGATCGCGGAAGCTGCTGAAGGTGCTGTCTGGATCGGGATGCGCGACACCGGCGTGTACTGTGTGCGAGCCGGCCGTGCATCGCAGGTGACGGGCTTGCCAGACCAGAAAGTCAATGCGCTGCTGCCCGGCACGGGTGCGGAATTGTGGATTGGAACCGATTCCGGTCTGGTGCGTTGGGACGGCTACGGCATAACGGATCGCGGCGTTCCTGGCCCGCTCGCGCGTAGCCCGATTCTGGCACTCGCGCGCGATCGCGATTCCAACATCTGGATGTCGACTCCGGCCGGAGTCGCCCGTATCGATTCGAACGGCGTCGCCATTCAGGGGACGGCGGGAAGCGTGCCAGGCGCGGTCCGTGCCATTTTTGAAGACCGCGAGGGCAACTTATGGTTCGGAGGAACCACAGGGCTGATGCAGTTTCGCGACGCTCCGTTCTTGACTTATACCGGTGTGGCCGGCGAAGGTGGTTCCGTATAAGTCGACACTTCAGGGCGCGCCTGGATAGGGCCCTCGTCCGGAGGGCTGCTTTGGGTTCGCGGAGCGGAACATCATTCAATCGCGGGACTGGCTCTGGAGCGGGATGAGATCTACTCCATCGCCGGCGGACCCGGTGAACTTTGGGTCGCTCGAAAGCGCGGCGGCCTCACGCAGGTGCGCGAAGAGGCTGGCGTCCTTCACGCGCGAGCATATACAGCCGCTGACGGACTGGCGCCGGGAATCGTCTACGCCATACATCGGGCTCGCGACGGAACGGTTTGGGCCGGGTCTCTTAACGGCGCCGTGAGCCGAATCCAGGACCGCCGCGTCACCACCTACACCAGCGCCAACGGATTGAGTGCTGATGCCGTTAACACTATCGAAGAAACGCCTGACGGAGTGATCTGGGCGGCAACTGCGGCGGGGCTGGAGGCGCTCCGCGGCGGTAGTTGGCGAAGGTACGGCGGCGAGGACGGATTACCGCCCGGAGGTGTGAAAAGTCTCGCTGTCGATCGACGTGGAGTTCTGTGGATCGGCTCCTCCGCGGGTCTGTTTTATTGGTCGGGCACGCGGATCGAAAGCGCACGCAATACTCCGGATTCGCTTCAGGGCGAAATCCTTGGCTTGGCCGCGGACAACGCCGGTTACCTGTGGGCAGCTACCGATCGCCGCGTGGTGAGGATATCGCGCGCGTCGCTCGAGGGAGAGTCGAAGGCGCCGGCCGCGGTGCGCGAATTCGGCACGGCGGACGGTCTGCCCTCAACGCGGGGAATCCGGCGCGATCACTCGGTTGTGAACGATCCTTCCGGCAGGATCTGGTTCTCCCTTCAGGGCGGATTGTGCGTCGTGAATCCGTCGCGTCCCGCGCTACTCGCACCGGCGCTGGTGCACGTGGAATCTGTCGCGGTGGATAGTCGTCCCCTGGGTACGGGGCCCGCCGCGCGCTACCCTTCCAACCGGCAGCGCGTGGTCTTCAACTTTGTCGGTCTGAGCCTGGCCGTTCCAGGGCGCGTCCGCTATCGCTACCTTCTGGATGGATACGACCACGATTGGAGCCAACCCACCGAATCCCGCGAGGCGGCGTACACCAACCTGCCGCCCGCCAGCTATGCCTTTCGCGTCATGGCGAGCAACAGCGAGGGGCTATGGAACGGACCGCCTGCGAGTGTGCAGTTTGAGGTGGAGCCGCAGCTATGGGAAACCTGGCGGTTCCGCGTGACCGGGCTGGGGCTCCTCGCCACAGCCATCTGCGCTGGCGTCCGCTACCGAATTGCGCGGGCCCGCGCCGCAATGAACGTACGCTTCGAGGTGAGACTGGCGGAACGGACCCGAATCGGGCGCGAACTGCATGACACGCTGTTGCAGAGCTTCCAGGGGCTCATGCTTCGTCTTCAGGCAGTGGATGATCTGCTCCCTCCCGGGAAAGCCAAGGAGCAACTGGAACAGAGCCTTGAGCGGGCCGATCAGGCCATTGCAGAGGGGCGCAGCGCGGTGTATGACTTACGATCGTCCGCGACTACCACTAATGACCTCGCCGAAGCGGTCAGGGCAGTAGGGGAAGAACTGACGACACAAGACTCGGCGGTGTTCCACCTGGTGGTGGAAGGACCACCGCGAGACTTGCACCCGATCATCCGGGACGAGCTTTACCGCATAGCTCGCGAGGCGCTGCGAAATGCCTTTCGCCATGCCCGTGCCCGTCACATTGAAACCGACATCACGTATGGAGAACGCGCTTTCCGTCTGCGCATCCGGGACGACGGGGCGGGCATTCCCGGCGCAATTTTGGGACAAGGTAAGCCCGGGCATTATGGGCTGCGGGGAATGCGCGAGCGCGCGAAGCAGGTTGGAGCCAAGTTGGATATCTGGAGCGGACCGAAAGCCGGTACAGAGATCGAATTGAGCATCGCAGGGTCGTTTGCGTATACCGCGCCGGCGGCCCGTCCTCTTTTTCGCCTGTTCCGAAAGAAAGCAGGTTGATGCGTGATTCGAATTCTGTCCGTAGATGATCATCCTCTTCTTCGCGAAGGCATCGCCGCGCTGATTGGGAATCAGACAGACATGCAACTTGTCGCGGAAGCTTCCAACGGACGCGAGGCGCTCGAGCAGTTTCGAAAGCATCGTCCAGACATCACGTTGATGGACCTGCAAATGCCCGAGATGAGCGGCGTCGATGCGATGAGCGCGATTCGCGGCGAGTTCCCTGACGCGCGTATCATCGTTCTAACAACCCATGCCGGCGATGTCCAGGTCACTCGCGCATTCAAGGCCGGCGCACGCGCTTACTTACTGAAGGGCTCGCTAAGAAAGGAGCTGCTGGAGACGATTCGCGCAGTCCATGCCGGCCAAAAGCGTGTCTCACCTGAACTGGCAACCGAAATCGCCGAGCACGCCACCGATGACGGCTTGACCCCGCGAGAAGTCGATGTACTGCGGTTGGTTGCCTGCGGCAATGCCAACAAAGAGATCGCTGCACAGCTATCTCTCACGGAAGAAACCGTGAAGAGCCATATCAGGAACATCCTTGCCAAACTGGGCGCTAACGACAGGACCCACGCGGTCGCGATAGGCTTAAAGCGCGGAATCATCGATCTGTAGGATTGGGCGACATCCCTCGAAAGAGGGACACCGAAGGAACCCTTTGGGGGTGTTGAACGCCGGCGTCAATTCAATACGATTGAGCTGGGATGCCTTCTGCAACGCCTATTCTCAACTTTTCCGAATAGCTGGCCCGGCGTTGGCCTGCTGCTGCTTCGGCTTTGTCTCGGCATCGCTCTGGTCTATTTCGGTGTCGCCGGTCTTTCGAATCCCTCGGAAACGATCATCTTCGCCCAAGACTTGATTGCCGCCACAGGCGCGATGTTTCTGGTTGCCGGCCTGTGGACGCCCGTAATGGGAACCCTCGTTGCCCTCGACGAGGCCTGGATCGCGATATCGCTCTATCTTCCACCGCGCGAGGACATGTGGATCCACATTTTCTTGGCGATTCTCGCCGTTAGTGTCGCGATGCTGGGCCCTGGCGCATGGTCGATTGATGCCCGCCTATTCGGCAGGAAGCGATTTGATATCGATCGAACCAGCGGCAGGAAACCATCCCCCTAAATGGGTAGGAGTGCCCTCGACCATTGGGGGGCCTGAAGGAGATCGATGTAGGGACGACTTCGGAGCGTGCAAGCGACACAATCATCACAACAGGAAAGTTCAGCAAATCCACGGAGGCGGAGAAGACGATGGCTATCTTAAATGTCATTGGATCCAGCACGAAATTTCGAGCATTGCTCGACAGCGTCGCCATGGTTGCGCCGGTGGACTCGGCCGTGTTGATTCAGGGTGAAACAGGAACGGGCAAGGAAGTGATTGCTCGAGCCATTCACGAGGCCAGCCCTCGGCGCAAGAATCGTCTCGTGGCGCTCAACTGCGCCGCCATTCCGAGTACGCTGCTCGAGAGCGAACTATTTGGCTACGAGAAGGGCGCATTCACAGGCGCTGTGACTCAGACAGTGGGACGCTTTCAAGCCGCGGACGGCGGAACCTTGCTTCTGGATGAGATCGGAGATCTTCCGCTGGAACTTCAGCCGAAACTTCTGCGCGTTCTTCAGGAGAAGCAGTTCGAGCGTTTGGGCGGGGGGCATACACTTCAGGTCGACGTGCGGGTCATTGCGGCGACGAACCAGGACCTGGGGCAACTGGTGCGGGAACGGAAGTTCCGCGCCGATCTCTATTACAGGTTGAACGTGTTTCCGATGATACTTCCCCCACTGCGAGACCGGCGAGAGGATATCCCGCTGCTGGCAGAACATTTTGTTCAAAAGTTCGCTAGTCAGCAAGGCAAGGTAATCGACGCGATCCCCGAAGAGGTGATGGAGGCTCTGGAACACCACGATTGGCCCGGGAATATCCGAGAGCTGCAAAATGTCATCGAGCGCGGCGTCATCATGACGACTGGCCCTGTTTTGAGCCCGCGGACGACGGAGCACTGGACACGGGGCGATGCCGCGCCGCTTCGTGTGCCCCGCGCGGCCGCCGAACCGGTGGACATCAAGACGCTGGCTGATGCCGATCGCGCGCATATCATCGCGACACTTCGTGAAACCAAGTGGGTAATCGGCGGACCGCATGGAGCCGCAGCACAACTCGAGCTGCCGAGAACAACCTTAATAGCCAAAATGCAGCGACTCGGAATTTCTGACGAAATATCGCGAAGTCGATCAGGGCAGTCGCCTCGACGGTTCGTGCGAGTGATGGGAGGCCTTCCTTCGCGTTTGCAAGACGAGGCCGCAGCTGATTTGCGAGTGATGGCAGCGATAGCAGGCTGAGCCTGGAAACGTTTCCGAGCCTGAACCCTTGGCACCTCAGACCCGAGGAGAAGAACAATGTCATCCAAGCATTCAGTCCTGATTGCCGGCGCTTCTACTGGGATTGGCGCGTCTACGCCGATCGCTTTGCCAAGCGCGGGCGTGATCTTATATTGGTAGCGCGCGACCGCACCCGAATGGAAACATTGGCGGACCGCCTGCGGCGGGACACTGGGGTAGTCGTGCCTATCGTCGCCCGCAAGACCCGATTGCGCCGGCGCACTGGAAAAAGCGCCTGGTCAAACTCGACTGAACCGCGCCAGGCATGTTGGTGTGATGTCGGGATCGATTTGTAGCTCTTAGGGGCTTCTCACCCTGTGGCACTCCGTTTGATAATGAACGCCGTCTTGTCGTCGATGAGATCCCGTTCGCCGCTGTCTCGCAGTAAAACATCCCTGTTCACGGCGTAGTCCAAAACGGTATTGCAAATGGCTTTCGCCGGGCGCCCGCAGCAGCCGTTCATCACGAGCTCGAGATCGTGGCGCACGTTGTCGTCGCTTCCGTCATACACGCCATCAGTATAGAGAAACAGGATATCTCCTGGGTGGATGAGCGTGATCTCGGCGACGTCCGCGTAGCCGACCGGCCTCTGCCGGAAGTGCATCGAGTGGTACCGCTTGCGGTCCGGATGATCCTCCGGAACCTCCAGACCAAGCGGCAGGAACTGTACCATTCGGTAACGATCGATCTCTATGAACCTGCGCTGCTCCGCCGAGAACAGGAGCGGCGACGGATGTCCGAAATTCACGAAGCGAAAGTGGCCGGAAGGACGGACCTCGCCGTAGAGCATGGTCGCGATCTCTCGCGCCGCCTCATTGTCGCCTCTCCCCAAGGCATTGCGGGCGGTCAAGGAGTGAGCTAACCGTATATTGAGCTGCTCAAACAGATCCGGCGTGGTCTTCCCGTAACGATCGAGTTCGGTCAGCATGAAAGCGTGAAAAGTGTCGTGCACGGTAGACGCGATCTTCGCTGAAATCACGCCGTGCCCCTGGCGGTGCTGCAGGATCCAACCCTGGCCCCGGTGTTCGTGCACTGCCGCCGGGGCGCCGACCGTTCGGGCGTGGTAATCGCCTGCTACCGGATCGTACACGACCATTGGACGAACGCGCATGCAATGGAGGAGGCGCGCCAACAGGGCTTCAGCGGGTTCGAAGTCCTGATGCAGTGCTACATTCAGCACTTTCACGCCTCACCGACGCCGCGGTATGTCCCTGACGATCCCTCCTTGACGGTCGCCGCTTTATTCTGAGCCGGGACCGTCGAGGAACGCTCATCGTTCAAACGCAGTTAGCTCAAGCCATGACCCTTCGGTTTGCGCGCACCGCGCGGCTCAAGCGCCGGCGGGCACGAAAATGCGCCGACTTCATTGCCGCCCGTGAGAACGATAAGGCGTTTGCCGCATCGGTCAGCTTGACCTCGGCGAGGTCTATCAGGTGAATCGCATAGCGGTCCCGAGGGTTGAGTTGCGCCAGCCCGTCGTAGAGGTGATCGGTCCGTTCGCCATCCTCGAATACTTTATAGGGACAGGTCGACCGGTCGGACGATGCGATAGGCGGCAGTGCTTCGAGAGGCACGCACATCCGGGTCCGGCGTGCCAACCCACGAATCTCGTTCATGGCGATCGACGAAATCCAACTCTTGAACTTGGAGGGCACCCGCAACTGTTCGCGATGAACGAACGCGTGCATCAGGGTCTGCTGCACCACGTCTTCGGTATAGTCCGGCATCCTGATTTTGGCCCGGACAAGCTTGCGTATGGCTGGCAGGGCGGGCGTGAGTAGAGTCTCGAACGTTTCTCCGGACATGGCTGCTTCTCCCGTAAGCTGACAGCCACCTCGAGCGCAAGCGTGCAACCAAACCGTCGTGACGAGTCCGACAGTCATACAGAAGCCCTCCCTGGCACGAAGAATCCTGACAGGTGACGAAGGGGCGACATCACGTCGAACGGCGCCGACGAAAGGCCGTCGGGAGGATGTTGGCCGAGTGCGGTGAATTGCGTCCTAACAAAGCACTTGCGCCTACGCACGACTCGACTCGCGCAAAGGCGTTCGAATTGCCTAAGCGGATGGCATCCGAGCTAACCGCCCGGAGCCTAGGAGGGCAAACAGAAATGGAACGCTTCTTATGGATTGCACTCGGAGTGATGTCGTTTCCGAGTTTCGGGTCGGCGCAAACGGCCGCAGCGGACACGTCCGCGGTCGAAGTGTCCGGTCCAACCGACACCCCTGCCGCCCCCACAGCCACCGGAACCAAACCGATAGCCCCGGAGTTCGTTCCCATGACGGCGAGCGAGCGCGCTCGCAAGTATCTTGTGGGCGCCTTCGGGCCGGGTTCTATTCTACGCGCCGCTGCCGCCGGCGCGATTGCGCAGTCCTCGCAGTCTCCGAAGGAATGGGGAGTCGGAGCGGGAGCCTATGGCGACCGCGTGGGCAACGCCTTCGCGAAGCACGTGATTCGCGAGGCGCTGGAATACGGCGGCTCCACTGCATTCAGAGAGGACAACCGTTACTTCCGCTCTACCCAGTCCGGGTTCTTCAAACGCTCGAAGCATGTCGTGGCATCCGTGTTTGTGGCGCGCAATGACGCCGGTGGCGAGCATTTCGCGTACTCACGTTTTGGAGCCGCTCTGGGCTCGTCGTTTATTTCGAGGCTTTGGCAGCCGCGCAGTGACGATAGTTCGGGAGACGCTGCCGTAAGCTTCGGCCTTACCATGGTGTCCGATATCGGTTGGAACTTCTTTAAAGAATTCTGCCCGCGGGGTCTCACGCGGCACTTCGGGGCTCACTAACCATGCGCACGTTCATCCTTTGTTTCTTACTCGTGGCCGTACTGCCATGTGCCGCTGCGGATAGCAACGCGCTGCTCTGGCAGGAACCCGGCAAGATCACCGTCGCGGACTGGATCTGGGGACCGGGCGGAGAAGCCCGGGCGCCCCAGGGTCCGTTCACGTTCTTGGAAGAAGACCTCAATGGCACCAATCCCAAACTCAAGGTGCGGGACGCCAAGGGCGATCACTGGATCGTGAAGTTCGGCGGCGAAGACCACAGTGAAGTATTCGCGGCGCGTCTGCTCTTCGCCATGGGGTACGCTGCGCAGCCAAGTTACTTCGTCCGCAGCGGAGTCATCACGGGGGTCCATGGCCTGAAGCGGGCCAAGCCGTTTATCGGCAAGCAGGGCGAGTTCGCGTATGCCCGTTTTAAGCTGCCTCAATCCAAGAAGGTGACCCGCGTCGAACGGCTGGACTGGTCGTGGACGAGCAACCCGTTTGTGGCAACCCACCAACTGAATGGCCTCAAGATTCTGATGATGCTGGTCTCCAATTGGGACGCCAAAGATTCCCGCGATGGCAAGGGCAGCAATACCGCCGTCTACTCCAGACCCGGCCCGGGCGGCGACCGGCTCTTCTACGCATTCGACGACTGGGGCGCGACTCTGGGCAGATGGGGAGGCTTCTTCTCCAGGGATAAATGGAACGCCCGGGGTTTCAGCCAGCAAACACGAACCTTCGTCTCCCGGGGCGACGGAGAGAGCATTCGTTGGGGATACCGCGGGAAGCACGGACGCGACGTGACCTCCGGCATTCGAATCGAGGACGTTCGCTGGCTCCTGACGAATCTCTCCGGTGCGTCCGACGAAGAACTAAGCGCGGGGCTACAGGCAAGTGGAGCGACCCCTGGCGAAATCGATACTTACGCCCGGTCCATCCGCGAGAGGATCGTGCAGCTGCAGCGCCTCTGCGAAGGCGCCGTATCGACGCACTAGGAGAAGACGCATGGCGATGCTTCGCTTGATCCGCAATCTGATTCGCCCCTACCGAAAAAGCCTGGCGATTGTGCTCGCCGCCATGCTGATGGAAACGTTGATGAGCCTGGCGACTCCGTGGCCTCTGAAGGTGGTTCTGGACAACGTGGTGGGGGGGAATCGTCTGCCCCACTGGCTGAACGGTTTCCTCGGGACCTTGCCTGGCCGCGGCCAGACGCAACTCGCCTTGTTGGCCGCCGTCGGGTTTGTCGCGATGGCGGCGATCGGAGCCGTAGCCTCCTACATCGACAGCTACGTGAGCGAGAGCGTCTCGCAAGGGGTCGCGCACGACCTGCGCATGCGCACTTATCACCACCTGCAGCGGCTCTCGCTCGCCTATTACGATCACCACAAGGTTGGAGCGTCGCTCAGCACGCTCACTTCCGATATCGATACGATTCAGAACTTCGCCTCTTCCGGGACACTCGGCATCCTTGTCGACATCCTCGCGGTCTTCGGAATGTTCCTGCTGATGTTCTGGCTGAACTGGGTTTTTGCCCTCCTGGCGGCGGTGGTCGCGCCCTTTCTGCTTTGGTTCGTTTCCAGGTATCGGAAAGCCCTGAAGAACGCCACCAAACTCGTGCGGGGCAACGAGTCCGAAATGGTCGCCGTAGAGATTCACGGCTTGGAATCGCAGCGTATCGTGGAGGCGTTCGGCGCACAGGAACTGGAAGAGGCCCGGTTGAATCGCGTGAGCCAGGCTACACTCCAGTCGGCCTTGCACGCAAGGAAAATCAAAGCTTTCCTTTCGCCAGCCGTGGCCGTGACGGTGGCCGCGTCCACTGCATTCGTGTTGTGGCGCGGCGCGGGACTGGTAGTTGCGGGCACTATGACGGCCGGTGATCTCGTAGTCTTTCTCTCTTACCTCTCGCGATTCTTTAAGCCTGTGCAGGACCTCGCCAAGATGACGAACGCTATAGCACAAGTGGCGGTAGCTGCTGAACGAGTGCAGGCGATCCTGGAGACGGATCAAGTGATCCCGGAACTTCCCAACGCGCGTCCGGCCGACTTCCCGCGCGGCGAAATCGCGTTCAACCATGTCGCCTTCGAGTATGTGCCCGGATCCCGCGTCCTGGCGGACGTGACCTTTCGCATTTCTCCGGGGCAGTTCGTTGGCGTGGTCGGCCCCACCGGGAGTGGCAAGTCGACAATCGCGAGCCTGATTCCGCGTTTTTACGACCCCGGTGGCGGGGCCATCACGATCGACGGGGTGGACATCCGCGAGTTTCAGCTGCAGAGTCTGCGGCAGCACTTCGGATTCGTATTGCAGGATACCGTGCTCTTCCGCGGCACCGTGGCCGAAAACATCTCCTACGGGCGACCAACCGCCGCCGCTCGCGAGATTGCAGAAGCGGCGCAATTGGCCAACGCCCACGAGTTCATCCAACAGATGCCGGAGGGCTATCAAACTGTGATCGGAGAGCGCGGGATGACGCTATCGGGCGGACAGAGGCAACGGATTGGGATTGCGCGCGCTTTCATCCGCAACAGCCCAGTGCTGATTCTCGACGAGCCCACCGCGGCACTGGACGTCGAATCCGAGGAACGGGTGATGGAGGGATTGATGCGCTTGATGCAGGGCAAGACGGTAATCATGATCGCCCACCGACTGGCAACGCTACAGGCGGCGGACAAGATCGTGGTTCTGAAGAACGGCGTGGTCGCCGAGGAGGGTGGCCACCAGACGCTTCTGTCCCTGGGCGGAATCTATGCGGGTCTGCACAATGCTCAGTCCGACACCAAAACGGTAGAGGCCGCTGTCTAGGAGGCGCTATGGCACGCAAACTCATCGTAATGCCTGACGATTCCATCGAGCCGATTCTCGCTGCGATCGGCGCCGCGACGAAGTCTCTGCGGATCAAAATGTTCAGCCTCTCCGACCACCGGGTGCTTAGCGCTCTGGTGAAAGCCCACAAACTCAAAGTGAAGATCCGGGTCCTGCTGAACCCCGCGCGCCATAGCGGCGAGATTCAGAACCGGGGCGCCCGAACCGTGTTGCTGGAAGCCGGCATCGACGTGCTCGACACCAACCCGGCTTTTGCCGTCACACACGAAAAGTCGATGGTCGTAGACGATGCGACTGCGTTCATCGGCTCCTTAAACTGGGACCCGGACAATTTCGAGGAGACGCGCGAATTCGCCGTCACCTCCACCGATCCGGATGAAGTAGCGGAAGTCATCGAGTGCTTTGACGCCGACTGGAGCCGCCAGCCTTTCGAGTCGCGGCGGCCTTCAAATCTCATCTGGTGTCCGGGCCCCGGCCGCCAGCAGATTGCCGATTTCATTGACCAGGCGAAACACTCTCTGTTCGTGCAGAACGAACGGTACCAGGATGCGATTATCGTTGAGCACCTGGTGCGGGCAAAGCTGCGCGGCGTGAAAGTCCATGTGATGACCCGGCCTTCGCACTCGCTGCGGGCCAAAAAACTCGTGGAAGGGGTTGGCGACCTGCGGATCATGAACGATGTAGGTATTGGCATCCACAAGATGAAGCCTCTGAAGTTGCACGCCAAAGTGCTGGTTGCCGACAAGGCGCGCGCAGTAGTCGGATCCATCAACCTGACATCGAGCAGCTTTGACGACCGCCGCGAGCTTGCAATCCAGTTGAACGATCCGGACGTCGTGGATCGCCTGGTGAAGGTCGTGCATGACGATTGGCGGAACTCGCATGTGCTTGATCTCAGCGATCGCGCAGTGTTGGCTGACCTGGAGCGCCATCCGAAGAACGGTGGCTTGGCGAGAATGTCGCCTTTGACCACCAACCACGCGGACTAGCTTATATGGAAATCAGGCCGCGCCTCTAGTTTCGTCGATTCTGCACTCGGCTGCACTTCGGTAATCGCCCGCGGTGTTCCGGACGATGCAGTTTTCAAGCGCCCTATCCAGACGCGCCTGCCAATAGTCCAGAGCACAGAGCCGGGCACTCGTCCCTGGGGTTATTGCCCTGGACCCGGGGCAAGCGTTCCCATCTCCGTTCGACTGTTCATATGCGATGCCCGTGGAAGCGACCACTCCGCCCAACGCTGCAACTGCAACCAGCGCGAAAATCCTATTCATGAGCAGCTCCCTTCAAATGTGTAAATTGAAAGCGGTGTCCGCGCGCGCCTGCGTGAGTGTTCATCCGTCCGAATCGCACTCGTTTATTTCGGCTACTGTTGGCCAGCCTGCTCCGTCACCATGTATGCGGCGCAGCAGTCGGGCCAGTTGGCGTCACGCTGCCCGGTGCGTTTTTCGTGCTCGCCGTGGGCGACCGCCGCGCGCCGAAGCTCTGTGCCGAGCCGGGAGTGGACCCAGGTTGACGTTTGTGCCGAATTGGATCAAGCACCCGGAGCCGGGCGGCGTGAACTGGACGACCCGGAAGCCATTATCAAAGCGGAAGTCGGCGTCGAGCCGCCAGCCGAGTCTCCCGTAAAACTCCTTCGCGCGGTCGACATCGGAGACGGGGATGACGACAACTTCGAGCTTCAGGTCTACGTTCATGACGTTCGTGACGCTGCTCGCATCATTTTCCGTTGCGGTCATAGTGCGTTCCTTTCTGGGTCCATGGCGCGATCTGCCCTGAGCGCCTCTTCAATGCGAGTAACGCGTGAAGATAAAGTCGCGATCTTTGGCCGGCGCGTGGGAGGGGAAGCAGGTTTTGTGCACCCCCTCGGCGTCTGGCTTCACTCCATTCAGAAACGGCAACCGGCGGCCGCATTTATCATGCGCATGGCGCAGCACTCCAACGTCGGATTCGCGACGTTTCGCTAAAAATTCCGAGTCGCTGCATTTTGGCTATCAGGGTGGTCCTCGGCAGCCCGAGTTGGGCGGCTGCTCCATGCGGTCCGCCGATTACCCAGTTGGTTTCACGAAGTGTCGCGGAGATATGCGCACGCTCGGCATCGGCCAACGTCTTGATGCTCGCCGGATCGGCGGACGCGGGTACGCAAACTGGCGCGGCCTCGCCCCGTGGCAAGTGCTCCGTTGTCTGCCGGCTCAGGAAGGGGCCAGTCGTCATGATGACGCCACGCTCGATGGCATTTTGCAGTTCTCGGATATTACCCGGCCAGTCATGGTGTTCCAGAGCCGCCATCACCTCATCGGGGATAGTGCCAATCACCTTGCCCTGCTGTTTGGCGAATTTTTGAAGAAAGTGTTCTGCCAGCAACGGGATATCGTCTCGCCGTTCTCGCAATGGCGGCAGGGTCATCGGAAAGACATTCAACCTGTAATACAGATCAGCCCGGAACTTCCGCTCTTGAACCATGCGTCCCAGGTCCTGGTTTGTGGCCGCGACGACCCGCACGTCGACGTGGAGTGTATCACCACCGCCCAAACGCTCGAACTGCTTCTCCTGAAGGGCGCGCAGAAGTTTCGGCTGGAGCTCCAGAGGAAGGTCTCCAATCTCATCCAGGAACAACGTTCCGCGGTCTGCGGCTTGAAAGCGTCCCACGGTCTGAGCCACGGCACCTGTGAATGCGCCCTTTTCGTAGCCAAACAACTCGCTCTCTAGCAGAGTACTCGGAATCGCCGCGCAGTTGAGCGCCACGAGACGATTCTTGCGCCGGGGGCTGGCCTCGTGAATCGCCCGTGCAATCACTTCCTTGCCGGTCCCGGTTTCGCCCTGAATCAGGACGGCTGAGTCGACCGACGCAACCATGTCGATGTTGTCGAGCAAAGCGCGGAATTTCGCGCTGGATCCAATTAAATCTAAGGCAGCCATCGTTATACTCCTTGCTTGGACCGAATCGAAATGACTGCTGTGACGAGACGCGGACCGCGAATCTAGGATTCGATTGCCGCTCTAACCGCGATCAGCAGGTCTTGGCACCGAACAGGCTTCGACAGGAAGCCCTTCGCACCTAGTTTTAACGCCGTCTCGCGAATCGCGTCCATGACGTTCGCGGTGACGAATACGATGGGCGGGCCAGCGGCGTTGCGTAGGCGGCGCTGAAGCTCCAGGCCGGTCTGGCCGGGCAGTTGTATGTCTAAGATCAAACAAGCCGTGTCTGGTTCAGAATTCGACGCCAAAAATTCCTCGGCTGAGGCAAACCCCTCGACCGAGTATCCTGCCGATTCTACACAGTCGCACAGGCCTTCACGCACCAGCAGGTCGTCGTCAACGACCACGATGTGTGCTTTAGATGCGTCATCCACGCCAACCGCCCTATTCATCGAGGTTTACTATCCTCAAGTTGAATACTAGCCGCGTTGAGATTTGAAGTCTATTCTACTTTGGTCGAACTCGGGGGAGGAGAGACCTTGAGTTTCTCCGCCATGCGCACGAGGTCGGCCAACGAGGCCGCCTGCATTTTGCGCATAACACGGCCGCGGTGGGCTTTGATGGTCACTTCAGTGGTGGCAAGTTCGCCAGCGATCTGCTTGTTTAAGAGGCCGGCGACAACTAGCGCTAAGACTTGACGCTCCCGCGGAGTCAGGGTTCCGAGCCGTTCTCGGAGCTCGAGCGTGTCAGCTCTTTCCCTGCGGAACTTGCCATCACGCACCAGAGCCTGCTTGACCGCGTCGAGCAACTCCTGCGCGCGGAACGGCTTCGTCAAGAACTCCACGGCGCCTGCCTTCATCGCTCGCACACTTTTCGGGATATCGCCGTGTCCGCTGAGAAAGATGATGGGCACTTCAGTTCCCGACTTTGTCAGTTCAACTTGGAGATCGAAACCGCTAAGACCGGGGAGCTCAACGTCGAGAATCAAGCAGGCCGGAATATCAGGACGTTTGGCCTGGATGAACTCCGTCGCCGATCCGAACGCTTGTGCTGCAAAGCCGGTCGCGGCGAGTAGGTCGGTGACGGAATCGCGAACCAGTGGATCGTCGTCGATCACAAACACAATGCTCGTCAGACCGCTCATTCGCTCGCTGTTGCGCTGGGCAAATTGAAGTGGAATACCGCACCGCGGGGCTCGTTCTGCTCGGCCCAGAGCCGGCCGCCGTGCGCTTCGATGATCGATCGGCTAATCCGTAATCCCATTCCTATTCCCTGTGGTTTGGTGGTGAAGAAAGGAGTAAACAATCGGCTGGCGAGTTCTGGATCGATACCTGGCCCCGTATCTGCAATGGATACCAGGAGTTCGCTCGGGTTTGGAACCGCTGATCGAATCAGGAGCCGCTTGGGTTCGGTATCCAGACCGGCCATGGCCTCAATGCCGTTCATCATCAAATTGAGGAGGACTTGCTGCAGTTGAACACGGTCACCATTCACGGAAGTAATCCCGGCGTGAAGTTCAGCCCGCAAGGAGACGTTCTTTCGTTGTGCCTCGCCATGTACAAAGGGAATCGTTTCTTCGATTACCCCGTTGAGGTCTACGGATGCAGTTGTTGGCGTGCTCTTCTTGAATGTGGCACGAATGCCCTGCACGATCTCGCTGGCCCGTGTAGCGGCTTGCACCATCCGATTTGCCGAAGCGCGAGCTTTCTCCAGATTCGGAGGCTCATTCGCCAACCACGCCAAACAACTGTCACCGCTGGAGACAATCGAAGTGAGCGGCTGGTTCACTTCGTGAGCAATCGATGCCGTAAGCTCGCCCATCGTCATCACTCGATTCACATGTGCGAACTCCGACTGCGTTCTGGTCAGGTCCTCCTGGGTCTGTCGCAAGACCTTCGCCGCGCGCTTTTGTTCACTCAAATCGAGTATGAAAGCGACACCTTCATCCCCACTTCCTTCGAAGAACGCGCCGCCGATCAGGACGGACACGCGGCTACCGTCTTTCCGGCGGTATTCCTTCTCGAACGGTTGAAAGATCCCCGTCGCCTTCAACTCCGCAATTGCGCGTTCGTCCCGGTCGCGCCACTCCGCCGGCGTCAGGTCCATCCAGTGCACGCGGCCTGACACGAGGTCCTCACGGCCGTACTGGACCATCTGGAGAAACGCTTCGTTCGCCTCGGTGATCGCACCTTCGACATTCCAGATGACGATCCCTATAACATTTGCGTCGACTAATCGTCGGACTTTGGCCTCCAACCCATTGGCCAGCCGGCGCAACTCTGCTTCCGCACTTTCGCGCGCGGTGATTTGTGCCCTGAGGCCCTCGATTGAGTCCACGGTTTGATATGCAAGCGAGGCGAATTGGCCTAGTGTGTTCATGAGCCGCTCGTCTTCCGCGTCGAATCGGCGACGATCGGTGTGCATAATCGCCCATATCGTCCCGACTGCTTTGCCGTCGACGTAAAACGGAACCAGCAGGCACTCATCTATCAACGGCGTAACCGGCAGGAAATAGGGATAGCGCCGCTCGAAGTGTCTGAACAGGAGCGTACAATTACGATCCAGCACATCTCCGCAAGGACCGAAATTACGGGGCGTCCCAGCCCCGATGTGCGGTTTCCACATTCCGGCGATGGCCGGCCAATAAAACCTTTTCCCGCCATCTTCCCTGGTGAGCAGACTCAAGCCCGAGGAACCGCACTGGGTGGCTTCCAGGATGATTTCGGCGAATCTCTGAAAAATATTGGACGTCGGATCAGCCAAAGTGGCGGCAAGCGCCATCAGCGCGCGGTTTTCCTTCTCGTAGTCCGGGGGACGCGAGGGGCGACGACGCAACTCCTCCGTGCAGAGGATCGACTCTAGAGGAACCGCGCCCTCGGGAATGGAAGCCGCGAAAGAAAAATCATGTTGCGGTTTGGCAGACTGGGTCACGTTTCCACCTCCACGCTCTTAACGCTATTACATCACGATCCCACATTCTTTGCTTTCCGGATGAGACCAGCACGAAACCAGTAGCGTGAGGGACCTCACACGTCGACTGTTGGCTCTCGGCCATCCCAGTAATGCCGTCGTTGGGAAGCCTGGTGTCGCAGAGGTAAGAATCGCCCGATGCATAGTGCGCGAACGACGCGTCGGCCCAACGACACTTCGAGGGCTGAACGCCGCCCTTAGACCGCGCTACGACAGTTCGAGAAGAAGGGTGCGCATCGTTAGTCGCACAAGCCCTTTCACTTCAATGGCATAAAGGCGAGAGGCGGTCTGGCGTACTGCTTGCACTGCTAGCTCACGACCGAAGGTTCAGATCCAAAACTACTCAAAAGGAGAACAACATGACCCAAACCACTGCTACACAACGAAGCAGCACGCTGACAGCTGACAAGAATGCGGTTCGTCCATTTCAGGCGACTTTCCCGGAAGCGGAACTCACTGAATTGCGCCGGCGCATCGACGCGACAAAGTGGCCTGAACGGGAAACGGTCGCGGATGCATCGCAAGGCGTGCAGCTCAAAACGATGCAGCAACTCGCGCGCTATTGGGGGACAGACTACGATTGGCGCAAGTGCGAGGCGAAGCTGAGCGCCCTCCCGCAATTCATCACCGAGATCGACGGGCTAGACATTCATTTCATTCATGTTCGCTCGAAACATGAAAATGCATTGCCGCTCATCGTCACGCACGGCTGGCCGGGATCGGTCGTCGAGCAGATGAAGATCATCGATCCGCTGACCAATCCCACCGCACACGGTGGAAATGCATCCGATGCGTTCCACCTGGTGATTCCGTCAATGCCGGGCTACGGATACTCAGGAAAACCGACCACCACCGGGTGGGATTGTCCCCACATCGCGCGTGCGTGGGCAGTACTGATGAAGCGCCTTGGGTACACGCGATATGTGGCGCAAGGCGGCGATTGGGGTTCGATCATCACCGAACAAATGGGCGTGCAAGCGCCTCCGGAGTTGCTCGGTATTCACGTCAACCTGCCCGGCGTGTTTCCGGACGACATTGACAAGGCGGCTGCTTCCGGCGCGCCGGCGCCATCGGGTCTCTCAGCCGATGAGAAGGTCGCTTACGAGCGTTTGCAGTTCGTATATCAAAAGGGAATCGCCTACGGGTATCAGATGGGGCTGCGACCGCAGACATTATACGGAATCGCGGACTCACCCGTCGGCCTGGCGGCTTATTTCCTTGATAACGACCCGCGCAGCTACGAGCTCATCGCGCGCGTCTTTGCCGGCGGGAGCGAAGGCCTCACACGAGACGACGTCCTCGACAACATCACGCTCACCTGGTTGACGAACACGGCGCTTTCTGGCGCCCGTCTCTATTGGGAGATTTGGGGCAAACTCGGGTATTTCAATGCCAAAGGCGTCTCCATCCCGGTTGCCGTGAGCGTCTTCCCTGACGAAATCTATCCAGCCCCGCGGAGCTGGGCGGAGCGGGCCTATCCCAAACTGATCCATTACAACAAGGTGGAGAAAGGCGGCCACTTTGCGGCCTGGGAACAGCCGAAACTCTTTTCAGAAGAGGTTCGCGCCGGCTTCAGACCACTGCGCAAAATGGTGGAGTAGAGGGATTCGTTCCACCTCCGGCTATGACTTGCTCGGAAGGAGGTCATCCGGACGTATGACGCCCGATCCGTAGAAGTGGCATCCGGCTTGTCGGTGGACCAAATCGAGCGGCGGCACGACTCGGGCTGCCGAGAACAACATTACTAGCCAGAATGCATCGGCTCGGAAATTCCAGCAGTGTGTCGCGAAGGCGGTCTGAGCGGTCGATTGGCCGGCTAGTTTCAAGTGATGGGTGGCCTTTCCTCGTGTTTGGGAGACGATTCGGCGGCTGACTTGCGAGTGGTGGAAGCGGTAGCAGGCTGAACCTGGAAAAATCCCGGCCGGCTTTACCGCAATTGGGAAGACAGCCATGAATCTGAAAGAGCATTTGATGGCGAGTGCCGAGCGTGAACTGGGCGCCTTCATGACAGCGGTGTCGGAGTTTGTTCGGTACGGAGCATGCGCGGCGGGCGGCGGATGACTGGCTCGACGAGCTTGAGCGGATAGATACGCTGTCTGAGACCGGACGCGATTTGGGGGCGATTACGATAGCGGCGGCAGTCCGCCTGGCAACTTGGCTCAATGCCGACGGCGGACAACCGGAGCGGCGTGTGCTAGATACGGCGGCGGATGAGGTTGGGGAACCCATCCGCAAGTCTATTAAGTAGCGGCGAGCAACAGCGCCGCTACTGACCTCAGTTCAGACAAGGAGGCTGGAAATGAAAAGCGAAAGCATTCAGCGGACGTGTGTCTTTGCGAGGCTCGCGGCCCTGCTGGTGACCGTGGCGGTTGCAGGCGAAGACAGGTTCACGCTGAAAGCGCCGAACGGAATCGCGTTTTCCGAATTCAGAGGATGTGACGCGCGGCAAAGCGTTGCGCCGAGTTGCGCGACGGTCATCCCCACACAACC
>JAIQFL010000622.1 GCA_020073365.1 Terriglobia bacterium
AACGTAAACAATGGCTCTTTTCAACAGTTCCACAATGGCTCTCCTTACTCGGTCTGTCGGCCTTCTTTTCGTCCCTGGATGGCTTGGGCAAACTCAGTTCGCCTGCCGTTGGGGCAAAGCAATTATTATCCCCCCCCAGGTCAAGCCACCGCCAAATGCCACCACCAAGGTGGTGCCTTTCAGTTCACGCGCTGGATTACCTTGCGCCAGTTCGTCCAGCGCGATCAAGGGAGAAGCGCCGGCGGTATTCCCATACCGGTCAAGGTTTATCATGAACCGCTCCAACGGCAATGCGGTCTTCTGCGCAATGGTCGTAAGAACATTCATGTTAGCCTGATGCAGCACCAGGTGCCGCACTTGGTCCCTTGGGATGGAGTAGGCCCGGCAGAGTTCATCAATGACTTCCGCACCTCGGGCCACCGCGAAGTCGAATACTGCTCTGCCGTTCATTTGGAAGTATTGCTGACGCGGGTCGGTCATCTTGGGATACGGTAAACGGCTCCCACCCGCTGGTCTGGTTATGAGGTCGGCACCGCGCCCGTCGGCATGCAGCGTTCCACCCAGAATGTAGGGGCGCGCTGGCTTTTCCGCTCCCGCCAGCAACACGGCGCCAGCTCCGTCTCCAAAGTAAGGATAGGTCGAGAAGTCCGTCGGGTTCAGGAATCGAGTGTATAGCTCCGCCCCCACCACCAGCAGCCGTCGCGCCTGCCCGGCGCGGATCATCGCATCGGCCATACGCAGCGCATAGATAGCGCCGGTGCACACAGCATTGACGTCAACGGCGAATGCGGCCCATGCCTCCAGCTTCGCTTGCACCGCGTTGCATGTTGCCGGCATCGGCTGGTCAGGGGAAGACGTCGCCAAGATGATGCCGTCTAACTCGCCGGCTGCGACTTCCGCCCGCGCCAGGCACCGGCGCGCAGCTTCTACCGCCAGGTCGGATGTGCTCTGGCCCTCGGCCGCATACCTTCGCTCCAACACCCCAGTCTTGCTGGCGATGAGCGGGATAGAGGATGCCGGAAACTGCTTCAAGTCAGCGTTCTTAACCACCCTCTCGGGCAGATAGGAACCCGTGGCAACAATTTCGCTAATCATAATAAGCTTAGAGCGGCTTCGCCATTCTTTTACGGTACCACCACAGCGTCTGACTTTGGGGTGGCTGGCTCGGGGTCTTTATACTGCAGAAACACACGCGCAGGATTGCCGGCAGCTACACAGCGCGGCGGCAGGTTTCCCTGCACTACCGACTTGTTTCCTACCACAGCGTGCTCGCCCACTGTGACCCCTTTGAGGATCGCTGTCTCTGGGCATATTCGTGCGCCCTGCCCAACCTTAACCGGCGCCGTCTTCCCGGGTCGCACCCCTCCCTCGGGGCTGAAATCATGAACATCAGAGTCGATCATCGAGCATCCGAAGCCAAACATCGCTTCGGGGCCGATAGTGATCCTCTCGAAACAGACGATTTGGATCGCGGGCATCAGCCACACGTTGTGCCCGATTCGTAGCTCGGCTCCCGGCGTGCGCAACTGAAGATGAATCGGACCAAGGCACCGATTCCCTCCGTAGAAGGCGAACCACACATCGTCCTCAATAACGAGCTTGCCTCCCACACCCCAGACGCGAACCGGGTGGTGGAAATGAACGTTTCGCCCCAACTCCAGTTCCACGCCATGGAAATGGCAGTCGAGGATTAACCTGGCGCGGCGGTAACGCGTGGCGACGCTGAATTCCCATTTCTCTAACAATCGCCGAGCCGCCCGGAATAACAGTTTCACAATCATACGGCTTTATGCACTTGCTCCACAACCGCCTCCGCCTGTGCTGGGGTCAAATGCGGACCTATCGGTAGGCTAAGAACGCTTGCGGCAATATCTTCTGCGATGGGGAGCGAACCCTTGGCCGATTTCATGTCCGCGTAAGCACCCGACAGGTGAGGTGGTACGGGATAGTGAATCAGAGTCCCGATTCCCCCCTCGGACAGCTTCTGCTGGAAACGGTCGCGATCCTTGTGGCGCACCACGAAGAGATGCCAGACCGGTTCCGACCAGGCAGGCACGGCAGGCAGTTCCAATCTACAATTCGGCAACTCCGCCTGATATCGGGCGGCGATGCCGCGGCGCCGCTCGTTCCACTCGTCCAAGCGCCTCAGTTTGACGCGCAGAAAAGCTGCCTGGAGCTCATCCAGCCTCGAATTATAGCCTTTGTGATCGTTGTAGTACTTCTTCTTTGATCCGTAATTACGCAGCGTGCGTATGCGATCGGCCAGGTTGGCATCGTTTGTCGTCACCGCCCCGGCATCTCCCAGAGCCCCGAGATTCTTCCCGGGATAAAAGCTGTTGCCCGCGGCATCCCCCAGTGACCCAGTTCGCCGCCCTTTGTACCTTGCGCCCTGGGCTTGAGCGTTGTCCTCGATGACCTTCAGGCCGCGTTTCCTCGCGACCTCCATGATAGGATCCATGTCCGCCGGCTGACCGTACAAGTGCACGGGCATGATGGCTTTAGTCCTCGGCGTGATAGCTGCCTCGATGCGCGCTGGATCAATGTTGAAGGTCTTCGGATCCGGTTCTACCGGAACCGGCCTGGCCTCGGCATACGATACCGCCAGCCAGGTCGCAATGTACGTGTTGGACGGGACAATGACCTCATCCCCTGCGCCGATCCCGTACCCCCGCAGGATCAGGTGCAGCGCCTCGAGGCCGTTGCCGACACCAACGCAGTGACGCGCGCCGCAATAATCGGCGTATTCCCGCTCAAAAGCCTCTACCTCCTGGCCTAAAACGTACCAGGCCGACCGCATAAATCGGAAGTAGGCCTCGTCCAGCTCTGCTTTGAGCTCTTCGTACGGACCGACAAAATCCAGAAACGGCACCTTCACGAACTGGCACCTCCCTGTGTCCGCAGGTACTCGCGGTAGTCCCGAAAATAGTCTTTCTCATCGTACGGCTCGGATGCCAGCGCCAGGCAGACTGATCCGGAAGAGAAATTATCGATCTCGCGCCATATCATGGGCGGCAGATGCAATCCGTAATAGGAGCGGTTCAGGTGGAAGCGCTGCTTGTCTTTGCCATCGTACACCACCACGTCGAAACTGCCGGACATGGCGATCAGAAACTGATGGCACTTCTTGAGGGCGTGCCCGGCACGGTCTGCTCCGCCCGGTACGTCGTAGAGGTAGAACACCCGCCGGATCGTGAACGGTATGTGCCGCTCGTTCTCGATGAAGGTCAGGTTACCGCGGGGGTCCTGAATCTTCGGCAGCTCAATGAGCTTACAATCTCTTAATTCCATAGGCATTAGATTTGGCCTTGCGGCTGGCCCTGTTCCCATTCCTGCACTTGCCGTTGGGCCAGGCCCGCCAGAGGCAGCAGACCTTCGCGAATCCTCGGCCAGTCCCTTGCCTCGAGCACAAAACTCACCAGGTCCACAGCCTGCCCCCCAATCATCTGGGCCCCCGGCTGGACGCCGGTTTGCCGAAATCCGAACTTCCGATTCAGTGAAAGCACGGAGTGATTAGTGGAAACGGTCCTGGCCCGCAATTCATGCAGTCCCAACCTTTCAAAGGCGATTTCGAACGCCTCAATTGCGCTGGGGATTGCGGCCGGAACATCGGGCCGGATAATCCAACGTCCCGATTCTGCGCTAGGGCCCACCTGATCGTAAATGCCGTAGGCGCCGACCGCCTTCTCCCCAAGTGTTTCAATAATGAAGTAGTAATCGCCCTGGCGCTCGAAATACGACCTCAGCCAGGCTTCCTGCGCCGGCACGTCCGCCGCCGAGTCGCCCACCCTCCCCTTCACATGTTCCAGCCCCCGAAGCCACACGATGAACGGCGCATCCTCCATCCGCACCGGTCGGAGCCGGACTCCAAAACCTTCTCCACTCAATGTGTGCTGCATGGCTGGTACGCCTTAGGCTCTTCCTTGCTCTCCGGCCTTCGCATCCCGCGAAGCCCGCCGCAATCGCAACCTGAAAGTCCAGCGCTTCATAGCCTGATCACGACTTCCTGCCGGTAGAAGAACACGATCCGCTGAACCCCCACGATCCGGGCAGCAATTTCCCTGACCTTCTCGAACAGCATAGCCCCAAGGCCGACGCCGCCATGCCGGCCCTGTAAGGCGTAATCCGGGTGCACTGCCACGTGGATGATGGCAATGTCCGCCGGCGCAGTTCGCAGGAAAACCACCACCCCAATGGGTTCGGCCGCGCTGCGAT
>JAIQFL010000623.1 GCA_020073365.1 Terriglobia bacterium
CTTTATGCCGGGCATCCTTGCGCTCTTGCAACAGGCAAGCGGCCGAGCCGCAGGGCGCAAAGACCACGCTTTGCGCCTTTGGCCCGGCCACGACGCCTGGGCGTCCCATCGGAAGCGGTTCCCGACAGAACCACGCCCAGCGCCCGGCTACCCCGGTCTTGCGCCAGGGCGCGGAAAAAGGAGTCGACAGGCATGTTGCGGCCACCGTCCGGCCGGGGCGCGGTTTGAAGCACTCCATCGGAAATACCCAGATTGAATCGCGGCGGAATCACGTAAACATGATTGCCCCGACTGCGAGTTGCGCCTTTCACTTCGGCGACGGGCATTTTGCATTCTTTGGAAAGCAGCTCCGTCAGATGGCTCTCGTGCTTCGGATCGAGGTGCTGAATCAACACAAAAGCCATGCCGGTATCGTCCGGCAGATGGCTGAGCAACGCTGTGAATGCCTCAAGCCCGCCAGCGGAGGCGCCTATGCCAACGACCAGGGGTGTTGCAGTGCTTTCGCCCGCTTCCTCGGCGGCCAGTAGCACCGCAGCCTTCGCGGACGTGAGACTTACGTCAGAGGGCCGATGATTGCCGGTCTTCTTAAACAAATGCCACCATTACCTTTCACGCTGCCATGGAGCCTGCCAGCACATCCTTGATCGTCTTGCCGATCTCCATGAATTGATCCAGGCCGGCGGGCTTGGTGATGAATTGGGCAACCCCGAGTTCCTTGAGCACGGCCTCGTCTCGCCGGGAACGGGAAGAACTCCACACGCACACTGGAACGCCGTCGAGGTGTCTGGCCTCTCGAATCTCGCGCAAGATGTCTTCGCCGGTATACTTGGACAGGTTCAAATCCACCAGGATCAAGTTTGGAATTGCCGCATCCGCATAGGCTCCCTGCCTGCGGATGAACGCCAGGGCTTCGGCGCCGCTCAACAGGTGAACCAGTTCAAATTGAAGATCCTGCTTCTTCAGCGCCCGAGTGAGCAGAAAGACGTCGGAACCGTTGTCTTCAATCACCAGAATCCGGGCTGCGGGAACAACCACAGCATGTTTCACGCTCGCCTCCCATTGAATAACCACTGCCGGCCGCTCCTTCATCATTTCACACTCGATCGTGCCAACGTTAGGGGTGACACCTGCCTGGCCTTGGCGACGAACCTCTTCGGCGCGGCCCCGACATAGTAAAAGGGATAGCAGGTCACCATCGTCAGCACGTTTTCCGATGAGGGAGCGAGTGCTCCCGCATTGTCCGGATCGACGACGATGAGCGATTCGACTACGTATTGGAAATCGCCGTTCAATGTTGAAAACTGAATCTCGTCCCCGATCTTCAAATCCTTTAGCTCGCGAAAGAACGTGTCACGGTGGCCGGCCACCCCGACATTTCCGGCTTGCCCGGGCAGCGCCGTCGCTGGAATGTGGCCCACGGCGAGTTTCAAGGTCTTTCGGTCGATGCCTTCACGCACCATGGCAGACAAATGCAGCCTTGGAACCGACAGCCGTCCAATGAGCTCGTTTGGAGACGGACGCCTCGACAATGGCTCGGGCCTTCGCGGAAGGGGCGCGGCCACGACGGCAGCGGCGCGGTCCAGCGTCCCGTCGAATGCTCTGCTTTCATAAGTCTGGTACAGGACTCGCTCAACGTATTCGTAGCTGTAGAGCCCGAGACAAACGATCGCTACAACCAGGAAGAAGCAGCGGACCAGCGTCCGAGGGGCTATCGGCCGGACGATCATGCGCATTCTCACATGCCCCCCAACGAGTGCCTAGGTGGGACGACATAGCCCGTGCGCGTGTGCACTACCAGCTTGTGGCCGTTGGGCGCCGACGCGGTCACCGTAATCTTCCGCGTCGAATCCCGTTCACCGGACCGTACCGGAACGTAGCCGATGGTGTATCGCGCGCGAATGTCGCTCGCGATCTGCAAGGATATTTCGGTGACTTCGGCAAGGTGCTGTGGGAAATAGGCCACGCCGCCGCTCACCTGAGCGATCCGCCGCAGCAGCGCCGGGTTCCGCTCCGGTTCGTCCTCGTCAATAATCCCAATCGTGTAAATCGTCGCGCGCGACTCCAGGACCTTTCGCATCACATCGGCCTCTACGTGAACGCTGCTGTTATCGCCGCCATCGCTCACCAGCACAAGGGTCCTTCTGTCCCGCCCGCCCTGCTCCAGATGTTTCAGGGAAAGGACGATGGCGTCGTTGAGTGCCGTTCGGCCTTGGGGAGTGCCTCTCCACAGGGCAGACCGCAGTTGCTCAAGGTCGCCGGAGAACGGAATACCGGCCGGAAGACCGAGGTTGACGCTATCGCTAAAATGCACGACGAAGATTTCATCGCTCCGATTGCTTGCACCGATGAAGGCCAGCGCCGCCGTTATCACCTCAGCGCGCTTGGGCCGCATGCTTCCGCTTGTGTCGATGACCAGTCCGGCTGTGACCGGTACGTCCTCGCTTGCGAAATGAGAAACGGTCTGGAGCTTCCCGTCTTCATACACTGTGAAATTGTTCTTAGTCAGACCCGACACAGGTTCTCCCATGGCGGACTTGACACTCACATCCAGTAGGACGAGCTCGGCCGTGGCGCTAAACGTGAAAGGTTGCTCGGATGCTGCAACCGCGGGGACCTGCGCTGGAAGTGTCCGGGCGGTAAGCACCAGCCCGAGGATGAGAATGTCTTTTAGCATTGTACTTTCCCCCGCGCCGTGGCCCGCTTGATATCGACCACGGCGGGTTTCAGGCGTCGGCCTCTAGACCTTCGAGAGACGGCGACGGCTGGAGCGAAAGCCAAGGGCGGCAAAGATCGCCAATGACACGAGTCCGAGCAAGCCGACGAGCGGCATGGAACTGGCGGTATGGGGCATCTCCGGGGCGGGCGTTTCGGTCTCGACGACTCGCTCCGCGTTGGGCGCGGGCGTAGGCTCGGGAGCGACAACCGGAGCCGGCTGTGCGGCCACGATCTCGGTGGTGGTGCCGGTTTCATCTACCGCAACCAGCGGTACCGTCTTCAGTTCCTCTACTGCAGTGGTCTCCACGATGATCGCGGGGACGGGGATCTTCACAAAAGCGGCAATCTGCGCAGCCTTCTGCTTGGGGTAAGCAAACTCCTGCCCGAAGTTGTCGCCAGGGTAAAACCAGGCGCGAAGGGCTCTGGGCTGGCCCGCGGGAACTTCCCAAAACTGGAACACGGTTTTACCGGTCGGCTGCAGGCGATAGTTCGGGATCGCCAGAATCGTCGTGATGACGTGCTTCTCCTCTTTGTCGAAGATCCGGACGATGTGCCGGTCAGAGAGCGAGTCGACCAGCAGCAACACGTATTCGCCAGGTTGCAGGATGACGGTGTGGTCGGGAGTGCAGCAATCCGGCACTTCAAGGGGTTCATTGACGGTCAGGGTGGTTTTCTTGTTCCAGGTGTCAGCCTGGAGGCTTGGTAACAGCGCAAGGCCGATACAACCGGCGAAAGCTGCCAATGCAATGTTCTGGACACTTTTCATAGAGTGATCTATTCCTTCTCGACTTCGGTGTCTCTATAGGCAGATTGGGCACCAAAGTGGAAGGACCCTGAAACTGCGCTTTCGAAGTGGATCTACCGCGGATTCAGGCAATTGTTGCCGTCGATTGTGCAGGATCTGCTGGGAATGACCGCAGAACCTCGAAGCCGATTTATTTCCCATTGTCCGGGCCCAAGACCTGGCGAAGGACTTTTCCGAGCGCATCCATTTCAAAGGGCTTCTGCACAAAGAATGCACTCGAATCGAGAATGCCGTGAGACGAGGCGATGCCTCCCGGGTATCCGGACATGAAGACAACCTTGATGCCCGGCCGAATCGCCAAGACCTGTTCCGCAAGGTCCTTGCCGCTCATCTGTGGCATAACGACATCGGTGAGCAGCAGATCGATGAGACCCTGATGCCGGTTGGCAACGTCGATAGCGTCTGAACTGCGTGTTGTCTCCAGGACCTTGTACCCTTGCAGCAGCAACATCTGCCCAACGAGTTTTCGCACGTTCTCATCGTCCTCGACCAGCAGGATCGTCTCGTTACCGCGGTACGGAATCCGGGCCACCTGCGGGTTGGCATCTGGTTCGCCGGGTTGATCGGTGGCGGGCCAATAGGTCTTGAACGTGGAGCCGAGTCCGAGTTCGCTGTAGAAGGAAACGTCACCTCCGTGCTGTTTGACAATGCCGTAGACCATGCTCAGGCCGAGCCCGGTACCCTCCCCCGA
>JAIQFL010000175.1 GCA_020073365.1 Terriglobia bacterium
TGGATGGTGACCGCCTGCTGGAGAGCGAGGAAGTCGGGGATAATGTAATTGCGATCCTGGCGCGAATACGGGATCATAAAGACGCGGTCCGCAAGATCGTGGAGAAGATCAAGAGTTCAAGGGAGATCGACCGGGAGACAGCCCTGCACGCGTTGCTGATCCTGGCCGGTTTGCGCGGGTTGGAAGAAGTGGTGGAAGAGGAGGCGAGAAAGGTGCCTATTCTTAACGACATCCTGGACAACAAGGTCTTGGGGCGCGAGTTCAAGAAGGGCCGACAGGAAGGCCGGCAGGAAGGTCGGCAGGAAGGCCGGCAGGAAGGCCGGCAGGAAGGCCGGCAGGAAGGCCGGCAGGAAGGTCGACAGGAAGGCGAACGGGAAGGCGAATTGAAAGTTCTTAGGCGTCTGATCGAGAAGCGCTTCGGATCCCTGCCGAGCTGGGCGGAGGAACGGCTGGCCAGCCGATCCACTGCCGAGCTGGAAGAACTGAGCGTGCGCGTCCTCGATGCCAAGAGCATGGAAGATCTCCTGACGTAGCTTGGCCTGGTCTCACCTACGGGATTCGGGCAGAAACGCCTTCAAGTCTACCCGCTTCCAGATAGGGCCGCAGCTTCTCCAAGGCCGCTTCCACAGTCACGCCGTACTTTGCCCTCAGGGCCTCTACCTTGCCGTGCTCGATGAATTGATCGGGCCAGCCGATACGCACCACCGGAGTGGTGAGCCCGGAATTGCTCAACTCTTCCAAGACCGCGCTCCCAAAGCCGCCCCTCAGAACGTGGTCTTCCAGAGTCACAATCACGTCCACACTCCGGGCGTAGAACTCCAGCATCTCCACGTCGATTGGCTTGGTGAAGCGGGCATTGATCACCGCCGCCGAGATGCCTTCAGCCTCGAGCTTCAGAGCGAGATCCCCTGCCATGGGCACCAGCGCTCCAATCGCAAAGATCGCGACCCGGTCATTCTCACTGTGCTGCAGCAGTTCGGCCTTGCCGATCGGGATGAGACCGGGGACGTCCTTCACCGGAGTTCCCGGGCCTATGCCACGCGGGTAGCGCACGGCGATGGGGCCGTCCCACTTCATGGCGGTGAAGAGCATGTCCGCCAGTTCGTTTTCATCCTTGGGAACCATGTGCACCAGGTTGGGGATACTGCGCAGATAGCTGATATCGAAGACTCCGTGATGCGTGGGGCCGTCGTCGGCGGATAGCCCTCCCCGGTCCATGCAGAATACTACCGGCAGGTTCTGTAAACAGACGTCGTGCACGATGGGGTCGAAGGCACGCTGCAAAAACGTGGAGTAAATGGCGCAGAATGGCCTCAGCCCCTGCGTTGCCATCCCGGCGGCGAACAGCACGGCATGCTCCTCGGCTATCCCAACGTCGAAGTATTTGTCGGGATGATGCGACCGGAAGCGGTCGAGACCGGTGCCGTTGGGCATGGCGGCGGTGATCGCGACGACCTTGGGGTTGTAGTTGGCCAGCTTCACCAGGGTGTCGGCGAAGACTTCCGAGTAGGTGCGCCGGCTGAGGGGTTTGGTCTCGCCGGTCTCCGGATCGTAGGGACCCAGACCATGGAACTTCTTCTGCTTCTGGAGAGCCGGCTCGAAGCCCTTACCCTTTTGCGTGAGCACGTGCAGCAGAACGGGACGATCCTGTTTCCTCAGAAACTCGAAGGTCTTGATCAGCGTGGAAACGTCGTGCCCATCGATGGGGCCATAGTATTTCAGTCCCAGTTCCTCGAAGATGACGCTGGGCCAGAGCATGCCTTTGGCAACTTCTTCGGCCTTACGCGCCATGCGCAACGCGATTCTGCCGCCAACTTTTTCGACGAATTTCCCCGCCCGGTCGTGGAGGTAGTCGTACTGCGGGCTCGTGACGATCTTATTGAGGTAGCTGGCAATGGCGCCCACGTTCTTGTCGATCGACCACTCGTTATCGTTCAGGACCACGATCATGCGTTTGGTGTGGTGGGCGATGTTGTTCAACGCTTCGTAAGTAATGCCGCAAGTAAAGGCGGCGTCTCCGGCCACGGCTACGATGTGTTCCTTACCCCCGGCCTGATCGCGGGCAACCGCCATTCCGAGCGCGGCCGAAAGAGCCGTACCGGCGTGTCCGGCGCCGTAACAATCGTGCGCGCTCTCGGTGCGCAGCATGAAACCATTGAGGCCGCCAGGAGTCCGTATGGTGTGGAACCGATCCCGGCGGCCGGTGAGCAGCTTGTGCACGTAGGCCTGATGGCTGACGTCAAATAGGAAACGGTCCGTCGGAGTGGAGAATACATAGTGCAAGGCGATAGTTAGTTCCACCACGCCCAGATTGGGGCCTAGATGACCGCCATTGTTCGAGAGGACGGTTATCAGCTCTTCCCGTATCTCCACCGCCAGTTTGTCGAGATCGGGGATGGATAGCCGCTTTACGTCCCCGGGAGAATCGATTCCGTCAAGTATGCGCGCCATGGGATCTTCTTTGCCGTTGTACTAATGCCTGTGGAGTGAGGGAGACGGTGGAAGGTTCGCCATCGCGCAAGAGGTGCCCGCGAACCGGACGCCAACCTGGTAATGACCTTCCACATACAGGTATGATACCTCACATTGGGCCGGCAGTGCCCGGGTGGTGTCCGTAACCGGGGCGCTCCCTCGACTCGGAGTCGTCTGTCCACCACGATGCCATGAGGGAACACGAACATCCCCGCGCCGAAGCTCTTCAGCGGCTTGCCGGATGAGTCGAATTCGAGGATGGGCGCTTCGGCTCGACCGGCGCAGTTGTTCATGCCACATCGGTCGACGACCCACAGGTTGCCTCGGCGGTCAAGTTTCACCGCGCTGGTGGATCCCCACGTCCGACCCTCGGGGAGCCTCGCAAGGTTCTCGATCGTGCGGTAGGGGTTCAGTTGGGAACTCGGCGGGGCGTCGGCCTGGGCGTAGCGTTCCCTCCAGCTACTGCGATCGCGGCGAGCGCCGCGAGTGATCAGTTCATTCAACTTGCTTGTGACATGACAGTCCTCCCGGGAGACTCACCTTGGAGATGTTCTCCAGTGTACCGCTTTGCCAACCGCGTGCGGCGCCGGGCAACGCCCGCAAGTTGCCGGGTGTCGAGCCAGGCGTCTGGCACACTGAGCCTCAACCATGCGGCTTCCCCACCCCGACTAGGGTGGGTTGGTAGCGCGCCTGATTTGCCGGGCCCCGAAGTACCCCACCCGGCGCGCAGGATACCCCTGGAACCCTCCCTTGCCTGGCGTCCAACTGACCCGCTATCCGAATGGTATCTCTAGAGTATTAGCATCCCCGAATTCGATGCAAATGAGTCAAATTCCCAACTCACCGGACCCAGCGGTACCACCGCGGAAGACACGGAGGAACGCGAAGATCCTGAAGGTCTGCGGTCTCCGCTTGCTATCGGTTCCACTCATGGTCCGACAGCGGCCTCTTGGCTCTACCGAGCGGTTTCACCGGTTTGCTGGGGAGCAAGGAAGCGGAGGCAGCAGAGAATCACTGTCGCTTTCCGCGCTTTCTCTATGCTCTCAGCCCCGGGGTACCCTCTGGGGCCGGTGCGCTGGTTCTTGCCGGTCAAAGAGGAGTGCCTCTCTAGGTTCTGAGTGTTCTGAGTGCCGGATACATCCGTCCGGTCCGCTCAGTTTCAGCCCCGGCTAGTACCAGGACGCAAAAGATGGTTCACGTCCTATACGTCCTTCACATATACCCCAGTCCTGGGTTTTGGCTCACATCAGTGAGGCCGCTACCTGCCTCTCCATCATTTTTTGACTGGAAATTAAGTGGCCTGGCTTGAATTTTGGCTCACTTTTGCCTGATCGTGATAAACTTACAGGAATGAGAACTGACAACAGCCTGCTCGAAGCTGCACTTATTGGGTACCAGCACCAACGTGAGCTTCTCGCAGCGAAAATAGCCGAGATACAGCTTCAGCTTGGCAATGCCCCCGCGACGGCCTCAGTCGAGAAGCCGAAGAAGCGTGTCATGAATGCCGCGGCACGCAGCCGGATTGCACAAGCTCAACGCAAGCGCTGGGCCGAATTCCACAAGACAAGGGGAGTTACGGCGAATAAGGCGAAGAAACGGAAGATGAGTCCTGAAGGCCGGGAGCGCATCGCCGAAGCCACAAGAAAACGCTGGGCTGAATTCCGGGCAGCCAAGGCGAAGGCGGCGGCCAAGAAGCCGGCCAAAAAGGCAGCCGCCGGGAAACGCTCTACCAGGAAAGCCTCGGCGTCGGCTGGATCGGAGTCGGCGCAGGCGGCAACTTAGTAGCGTCTGATTCATCTGCCGGGCACGCCAATATAGCCGTGGTAAACGGGATGTAATCCGATCTTCATGCGCTCCCTGGTCGTTGATGATAGCCCGACAATCCGGATCCTCGTTCAGCACATTCTGACTGTCTACGGCCAGTGTGACGTGGCGCAGAACGGGCAGGAAGCGATGGATGCGCATACTCGCGGCTTAAGCGATGGCCGCCCGTACGATCTGATTTGTTTGGATCTGGGGCTGCCCTATTTCGACGGAATCGCCGTTTTGTCGAAGATTCGCGCTGCTGAAGCTCAGCGGCAGTTGCCCGTCAAGGCTCGCATCATCGTGATCACCGCCTCCCGGGAGCCGGGGCGGGTACAAAAAGCGATCGAGCTTGGCGCGGATGGTTGTCTCCTTAAGCCTGTGGTCGCCGAACAGTTAATCCAGTACCTGGAGGATTTCGGCATGGTGGGCGCAACCACCCCATCGCCCGCTTATCGGGAGCCGATCCGGCAGCTCGAACAGATGTGTGACACGGACGAGATTCCCGTCATGGTCCTGGCAAGGATAATCCGGCGCATGGCGAACTCGATCGAGCGTCAATCCTCGGGACGTCGCACAACGGAGTAGTGCAGACACCCGCCAGCGCAGCGCCATCTCCCCCCGCAAACCGGGCGGCCGCTGGCCAACTTCCGTCTGATACACCATGCTCCAGCCAGCAGTGGCACTCTTCCGCTTCCGGCCGAGATGGTCCGGCGCCGACGGCCTTTTGCCCGTTGAGCGACGTGGCTTGCTGGCCCAAATCGCAGGTGTCTGATCCTCGGGCAAGCTAAAGCAGTGCCCCACGTTTTAGCGCTACAGTAGGATATATCGGCAGCATTGGAATGCCGTCTCCCATGGAACCAAAAGAACGTGAACGCGGTTTTGTTTCCCGGCGGGTCCTCCTGGCGAGCGCGCCGGCGCTCTTCGCCCGTCCCGTCCCGGCTCATGCGGCCGACGAGAAACGGGCCAACCACAAGCTGAGGGTAGCGATCTTCTCAAAACACCTGCAATTCGTCGCCGGGGAAGAACTCGCCAAGGCCGCCAGGGATATCGGCTTCGACGACATCGATATCACGGTTCGCAAGGGCGGCCACGTCGCCCCGGAGCGGGTTCGCCAGGATCTTCCTCCTCTGGTGGCCACCATCCGGCAGCACGGTTTGGGCGTGCCCATGATCACCACCGACATCGTGGACACCGAAACCCCCTTCACCGAAGACATCCTGGCGACCATGTCGGAATTGGGAATTCGAAACTACCGCTGGGGCGGGTACAAGTATTCCGCCAGCCAACCGTACGCGGCGCAACTCGACCAGATGAAGCCGCGCATCGCCAAGCTGGCCGCGTTGAATTCCCGCCACCATGTCTGCGCCATGTATCACACGCATTCCGGCACGGGAGTGGTGGGCGCTTCCATCTGGGACCTCCACATCCTGCTGAAGGATCTCGACCCGAACGCGGTGGGAGTGAACTACGACGTAGGCCACGCCGTGATCGAGGGAGGCGTAGGCGGCTGGATCAACAGCTTCCGCATCACTGGCCGGCATCTGCGGGGCATCGCGGTGAAGGACTTCCTCTGGGCCAAGGACGCCAAGGGCAACTGGCAGCCGCAATGGAAGCCGTTGGGCGAGGGCATGGTGCGGTTTCCGCAATTCTTCGGCATGGTGGCCGAGGCCAATTTCGCGGGCCCGCTGCAAGTCCATTTCGAGTATCCGCTGGGCGGCCCTGAAGAGACTTTCGCCGCCATGAAGCGGGATTTGGGCAAGCTGCGCGGGTACCTGGCGCAGGCCAACTTATGAAGGCGCTGGGTGCGCAAAAAACGGCGACAAGCTTCGCTGTCCCAAGGCGCCGTCTTTCCCCGGGACACCCCCCGGGACGCCCCCTGGGCCAGACAGCGTTGCCTGTCACCGCATCTTGCGCGGCCTGCCCGTCCTCGAGCGGTTCCCCCCACCCGACACGCCGGGAGTTTCTGGCGATGCCCGCATTCCTGGCGGCCGCGCGTTCCACGGACGCGCGTATCGAAGAGATCCGCACCGGTTTCGAGGACTACCGCTACCGCGCCCCGTACAAATTCGGCGGCAAGGAGGTGGACCGGGTTACTCTGCTGAACGTGCACTGCCGGCTGCGCAGCAAAGCGGGCAAAGCGGCAGAGGGGTTCGCGGCGATGCCCCTGGGAAACGTGTGGTCGTTCCCCGCCCCCAACATTCCGTACGATACGACGCTGGCGGCCATGAAATCGCTCGCGCTGAAGATCGAGCGCGTCACGCGAGGCTTTCAAGAGTACGCCCATCCGCTGGACATCAACCGGGCACTGGAGCCCGAGTACCTGAAGGCCGCGGCAGAGACCTCGCGCGAGATGCGCTTGGCCCAACCCATTCCAAAGCTGTGCACCCTGGTGACGGCCAGCCCCGTGGACGCGGCCCTGCACGATGCGTTCGGCCGGCTGCACGGGCGCAACAGCTTCACGGCTTGCGGCAGGGATTTTGTGCGCTACGACCTCTCCCACTACCTGAACGGCGAGTTCCGCGGGGCATACCTGGACCAGTACATCTCGCCCAAAGCCGCGCCGCGGATCCGCATGTATCACTCCGTGGGGGCTTCGGATTCCCTGACCGCGGCCGACGTGAAGAAGCCGGCGGGCGACGGTCTGCCGGAAACGCTCGAAGATTGGATTCCGTACAACGGGGTGACCGCGATCAAGATCAAGCTGAACGGGAACGACCTGGCGTGGGACGTGGATCGCGTGGCGGCGATCGATCGTGTGACCATCCAGGCCCAGGCCAAACGCGGTTTCCGGGATTGGATCTATTCGCTGGATTTCAACGAGCGGTGTCCCAACGTCGAGTACCTGCTGGAATTCGAGCGCCAGTTGAAGGGCAAGGCGTCGTCCGCGTTCGAGCGCGTGCAGTACATCGAGCAGCCCACCGCGCGCGACCTGGCCGCGAACCGGCAGAATACCATGTTCGAAGCGGCGAAATTGCGGCCGGTGGTGATCGACGAATCCTTAACCGGCTTGGACGCGCTCCTGCTGGCGCGGGAGATGGGCTACACCGGAGCCGCCCTGAAGGCCTGCAAGGGGCAGTCGCAGACCCTGCTGCTGGCGGCGGCCACTCAAAAGTACAAGATGTTCCGGTGCGTGCAGGACCTGACGTGTCCGGGGGCCGCGCTGGTGCACTCGGTAGGGATTGCGGCGCATGTCCCGGGAGCTGCGGCCCTGGAGGCGAATGCGCGGGAATACGTCCCCGCCGCGAATCGCGGATGGGAGAAGCGCTACCCGGGTATTTTCGACGTGAGGGACGGGTACATGGCCACCACCGGCCTGGATGGCCCGGGATTGTGTACGGATTTGTAGAGGGGGCAGCAATGAACAGAAGAGCTTTCGCAATCGGCGCACTCTCGGCCCTAAGCGCCCGCCGCGCCATTGGCGCCAACGACCGGATCCGCATGGGACTGATCGGCAGCGGCGGCCGCGGCCGCGAGGACTGGAGCACTTTCCTGAAGCAGCCGGACATGGAGCCCGTAGCGGTCGCCGACGTCTACGATCCCTTTCGCGAAAAAGGCATCGCCTTGACCGAAGGCCGCGCCAGGGGCTACAAGGATTTCCGCCAGCTCCTCGACCAGAAGGATATCGACGCCGTGATCGTCGCCACGCCCGACCACTGGCACGCGCTCATCTCCATCGCCGCCTGCGATGCCGGCAAGGACGTCTACTGCGAGAAGCCGCTCTCGTTGACGGTGGTGGAGGGCCGCAGGATGGTGGAGGCCGCCCGCAAGCACGCGAAGATCGTGCAGACGGGCAGCCAGCAGCGCTCCGGCTCGCATTACGCCCAGGCCGTAAAGCTGATTCAGGATGGCGGAATCGGCGAGGTGCACCGCATCCACGCGGGCATGCAGCGCAACATCGCTCCTGGCCTCAAGCCCACCGAAATGGCTTCCGGCCTAAGCCCGGCGCTGGACTGGGACATGTGGCTCGGCCCCGCACCCATGCGCCCATTCGACCCCTTCCGCTGCATCTACAATTTCCGCTGGTTTTGGGACTATTCCGGCGGCCAGATGACCAACTGGGGCGCCCACCATCTGGATATCGCGCGCTGGATTACGGGCGCCGAAGCCCCCACCGAAGTCTCCGGATTCGGCGGCCGCTATGCCCTCACCGATGGCGGCGAGACCCCCGATGTGCAGCAGGTAACCTATCAGTTCCCGAAAGTCGTGGTGATGTGGACCTCCAGTGAAGTCGCCCAGGGGAAGCCGCTCACGCTGGACATCTACGGCACGAAGGGCACCCTGACACTGCTCCGCAGCGGTTTTCAGGTAGCCCCCGAGATGCTCGGTGCCGGGAAGGACAAGACGCCCGCGATGGAGGCGCTCCAGGTGAAGGGCAACGACCTGAATGCAGCCCACGCCCGCAACTTCCTGGACTGCGTCAAGAGCCGCCAACGCCCCAACGCCGACGTGGAAGAGGGGCATCGCTCGGCGGTGATGTGCCATCTGGGAAACATCTCCACCCGCCTGGGCCGGTCCCTCCGGTGGGATGCCGCCGAGGAGCAGGTGATCGGCGACGCCGAAGCCAACCGCATGCTCGCGCGCCCGTGCCGAAGTCCCTGGCGTCTGGCGTGATAGCGTGGAGCGGGCCTTTGGCCTGCCATGTCGGCATTCATGCCGACATTCTTGTCCCCGCAGGTACGCCTGCACGAATGCAGGCGTGGGAGGCTGAAAGCCCGCTCTACGGGGTTCTAACCGGCAGCACGATCGCGCTGGGGGTCTTGGCGGCCCGGTGGATCCGCTGCGTCGCCTTGCCGTAGTCCGCCGCGCGCGCCTCGAAGATGTTGGGTACGAATGTCTGCGGGTTCCGATCGTATACCGGAAACCAGGTGCTCTGCACCTGTACCATGACGCGATGTCCCTTCAGGAATGCGTGGTCGATGGTGTGCAGGTCGATGGCATATCGGAGCACCTCATTGGCCGGCACGGGTTCCGGCCGTTCAAAGCTGGTGCGGAAGCGGGCGCGGAAGATCTCGTCGGCGACGATCAACTGAAAACCGCCCATCCGGGTTTTGGTTTGGGAATCCTCGGGCGCGTCTTCCGGGTACACATCGATCAGCTTTACCACCCAATCGCCGTCAGTCCCGGAGGTGGACGCAAAGAGCTCGGCGGCGATGTCCCCGGCCACGCGCAGATCTTCGGCAAGCGGGTCGGTCTGCCAGGAAAGCACGTCGGGACGGCGATCCACAAAGCGCTGGTCCTGCACCAGCCACACCTTCCATTCCGGCCCTGGATACGTGGGGGGCACCGGCCGCGGGCGGTACGGGACCGGATTGGCCGGGTCGCTCACGTACTCGTCGAACCCCGTGGCGGCAACCGGCGCATCGAAGGACAACCGCCGTCCTTCACCGAAATACAACAGCCGCTTCTGGATGCCTTGCTTCGGTGGCCACGCGTCGTACTGCCGCCATTCATTCGTGCCGGTCTCGAACGTCGTGGCTTCGGCCATGTGCAGCTCGCCTTGCCCGCGCAGCCAGTAGTCGAACCAGGGTTGAAAGATCTTGTCCCGGTAGTACTGCGAGGTGTCCGATCCGAAATCGATCGCGCCGAGCCGGCGGCCATTTCCATTCATCTGTCCGTGGTTCCAAGGGCCTGCGACGAAGTAGTTGCGATGGTCCGTGTCGTGCGGCTCCAGCATCTCGTAGATTTTCTGAGGACCGTAGAAATCCTCCTGATCCCACCAGCCGGCGACGTGCAGGATGGGAACCTTGACCGCGTTCAGATAGGGGGCAAAGGCCAGCCTTTTCCAGTACGGGTCATAGTTGGGATGATGCATGAAGTCTTCCCAGGTGGGGAGCTTCCCGTGAAAATAGCGTTCGTCGGCATTGGAGAGCGGCCCTAAGGCGAGATACCAATCGTAGGTGTCGGCGCGGTCGAAATTGAAATGATGGTTCTCGGTAGCCGTGGTTTCCAGCAGCGCCGAATATTCGAAGCCGTAGCTCAAGCGAAATGCGCCGTTGTGATGGAAGTCGTCGCCCAGAAACTGGTCGGCCGGCGACGCCTGCTCGATCACGGCCTTCAGAGCGGGATGCGGATCGAGAGCGGCCATGACGGCGGTCCATCCGTCGTACGACGTTCCGGCCATGCCGGCGCGGCCGTTGTTGTTGGGGATGTTCTTGATGAGCCAGTCCACCGTGTCCCAGGCGTCGGTGGTCTCATCCACACCCTTGGGATCGTCCGGAGAGTGAGGTGGCCGCCCCATCACAAACTGCCCCTCCGATTTGAAACGGCCGCGGATGTTCTGCGTCACCACATAGTAGTTTTCAAACCGGGCCCGCGAGGTTGCCGGGACGCCTTTGTCGGTCGACTCCTTCGAAGGTACGCCGTAGGGCGTACGGTCGATCAGGAAGGGAAGCGGCCCTTTGGGATTCCGGGGCGAAAGGATCACGGTCTCGAGGCGCACGCCATCGCGCATGGGAATCATGACGGCCTGATAGCTGACCGGGATAGTGGTGTCCGGCGTCTGCCCGCTGAGGAGAAGAACGCACGCCAGCGAGCCAAGCGAGAGGATTCGGGTCATTAGAAATAGAGTACACGTTTCCCTCTGTGGCGCAGGTCGGCGGCAGTCCCCGACTTGGCCCATGGCAACACTGTTGCCACGGATCCAATGCCCGACTGATTGTTTTCAACAGCTTCCATTTTTCCCATGGCAACAGTGTTGCCACGGGAGCGAACGCGCGCTTCAGACTTTTGGCCCGCTAGTTCAACTGAAACGGCACCGTGACGGTGGTAATCACGGTCACCGGCTGTCCGTTCAGTAAGGTCGGCCGATAGACCCACTGCTTCACTGCATCGGCGGCGGCGGCGGCCAGTAAGGGATGGCCGTCTTTAGGATCGACCGTTAGCACGTGGCCGTCTTCTCCGACCGTGATCTCCAGTTGCACGTTGCCCTCGATTCCCGCCGCGCGGGCCTGGTCGGGGTAGATCGGCTCCACTTTGGAGATGAGCATCGCAGCCTGAACCATGCCGCCGATTTTGATTCTGGACGGTGGTCCAGACGCTTTTCCGCCCTTGTCATCCATGGCCTGTTGGGGTGTGATCGTCCCCAAAGGCGCATCCCCTCCGTCCAACCGGAACGGCACCGAAATTTGGGCTGTCCCAGCCACCGGGATAGGGGCATAGACCCACTGTTTCACCGCTTCCAGCGCCGCGGGAACCATGAGCGGATGCCCGCTGACTACCTCAATCTTCTGAATGTGCCCGTCCGTGCCGATCGTCAGCATCAACCGTACATCCCCTTGGATTCGCGCTTGCCTCGCCAGCGGGGAATACACCGGATCCACCTTGCTGATCAAGGGAGGGGCCGTGGCAAGCGTAGGAGCCGCCGGTGGGACGAAAGCCGCCGCCGGTTGGGTCGTCACTAGTGGCGTACTCCCGCCGTCCAGCCGGAACGGCACCGTGATCTGGATTGTCCCAGCCGCGGCAATCGGCCCAAAAACCCACTGCTTAACGGCTTCCAGCGCAGAGAGCACCAGAAGCGGATGTCCCATGATTACCTGGATGTGCTGAACGTGCCCGTCTGTGCCGATCGTGACATTGAGACGTACATCCGACTGGATTCTCGCCTGCCGCGCTAGTGGGGGATAGACCGGTTCCACCTTGGTGATCAAGGGAGGGACCGTTGCGAGCGGAGGAACTGAGGGAGCGGCCTGCCCGGATGGCCACGAATTATCAACCCGGATCGGCGCCCCCGCGTTCGACAGTGCCTGTTCCCGGGCCAGGTTTAGGAGCGCTGCCTGAGCAGAATCGATGCTCCCCGCGATGCCCGGCTGGCCGAACTGCTGCGAACGTGCGATCAGCCGATTCCCCATCTCCACCACGGGGATCAACATGGGGTGCTCGTCCAGATTCATGACTCCCTCGGGAAGGCTCCGGCCCGGCTGGGGACGCTGCGCCACAGCCGCCAGCATTCTGCCGGTGATATTCAAAACCGGTCCATCAGTGGAATTCTCCAGTTGCAGCTTCACGCGGTCGGCAAACGTGGGATTCAAATTCGGGTAGTGCGGATCCCCCGCACTGCCCACGATCGCCGCCGTGTACAGCCTCCCGAGCTTGTTCCATGCCTCGACACTGGTGGGCTCGACCTTGTGCGCGGCCATCAGCAACCGCTCTGCCTCATCGAAATCGCCTCCCGGCTGCGACAGAAATTCCGCCGCGTTCAGGAGCACCCGCGTGTCGGTGGAATGAACCGTGACCTGCTGCTTCCACAGGCTCGCCGCCCGCGTGTAATCGGAGGCATCGTTCAAGGCGGTGGTGCGCGGCGTGATGCCCTTTGACGTGAACACTGCCTGATTCGATTCCGGGTGATTGGCAATCAGCCAGAGGATGTGGCTGAGCCGCGGTTCCCGCATGCCGTTCGCGAAGTAGTAGAGGACCAGTTGGCTGCGCACGTCGAGATCGTGCGGGTTGGTCTTCAGATACTGCTCCATGGCGCTTACATCACCTGGACCCAACTGCCGTTTGCCCTTCAGGAGTTCGTTGATTTCCGTGGGAGTCCGGACCTGTTGCACCTGGGCCGGCGCCAGTTGAATCACCGAAGCCATATAAACCAGAGGCACGCTACAAGCCAGGAGCGCCACCCAACGGGACCGCGTCAGCCCTTTTGGAATCTGCCTCGTTTCGTCGAGAATCCGCTCGATTCTCAGTCGCACTTCCGCTACGTTAGCCATCGCCATTGCCTCCCAAACCAAACGTCCTTGCCCGGCCTTCACCGCCGCGGCCATTTCCAACAACGCCTGTGCGTACGGCTCCGTCCCCACCTGAAGGAGCGCCGAATCGTCGCACGCCTGCTCCGCCAGAAACGCCAGCCGCCGCTCCAGCCACCACGCCAGCGGATTGAACCAGAAAACGCACCGGTTCAGCCCCGCCAGCACCGCGATGGCCCAATCTCCCCGCCCGACGTGCGTCCGCTCGTGCGCCATCACGGCCTGGAGCTTGGGCTCTTCCCACTCGTCCCACCCTAGCGGCAGGAGAATCCTGGGGCGCAGCCATCCGACGGTCAGGGGCACCGAAATCCAGCTCGATTCGTAAGTCCCGGTGGCCCACGGGCGGTCAATCGTGCGGCTGGCCCGCACCAGCCTCCGGGTGAAAAGGTAGCTGAAGGCCAGGCGAATCAGGAAGGCGAGCACCCCGGCTCCGTAGGCTACCACTGCCACTTGTTGCCAGGAGGGTTGGGCGCCGGAAGTTAGAGGCCAAAGGCTGCTCGTTGGCGGGCCGGTGGGGATTCCGATCTGCATCGGGGTCGCGGGCAAGTCGGGGACACCGGTCGCGGGCGGCGATAGCGCGCTCCCGCGTTCCGGCGGTCCCGCTTCTCGAAGCACGCGGAGCGGCAGCGGGGGGAGCACCGCGGAAAGTGCGGCCAACGCCAACATGCCAGCCACGACTACCGTGAAAACCGCATGGAGCGCGGCGGCGGTCTTGATACGGAACAGGAGCACTGCCGCGAACGCCACCACCGCCAACCCCAGCGAGCGAACCGTGACACTCGCCAGATAGTAGAGAACCGTCGAGTTGAGCTCCATCTCACTTCTCCTCGCGACTCTTCCGCCGCGCAATGCGTTGCGCCAGCCGCTGCAATTCCTGTTCGTCCACCACGTCGTTAGCCACCATCCCGACCAGGAGCTGTTCCACGGAGCCCCCGCAGAACCGTTCGATGATCTGACGCACCGCTTTGGCCGCCACGTTTTGCGGCGCATCGAGGCCGCTGTAGACATTAGTGCGTCCTTCAACGCGGTGCTTGACGTACTCCTTCTCTTCAAGCCGCTTCAGGATGGTACGAACCGTGGATTCCTTCATGGGGTGCCGTTCCGCCAGCGAAGCCCGCACCTCATCGGCCGTGACGGCGCCCCGAGCCCACACGATCTCCATGAAGAGGTGTTCCAGTTCGCTGAGGGGTCTGCGAGGTTTTCGAGCATTGAACATGATGCGCTACAAAATGTAGCGTAAAAATGGGAGAATGTCAAGGGGCTCGCGCTTATCAACGATTTAGCCACGTGGGTGGGACGGGTAAAACCCGGCTCACGGGTGAATTGCGCAGACTGCCGGACCGGTGTTTGCAGGTGGTAACGCACCATCCTCGCGGTTACATCCTCTTAAACCAGATATTGCGAGTGTAGTATCCGCCAATCCCTTCGACCTCGAGACCGATCTTACCGCTGGGGCGAAAGTAGGTCGGATCGTTGTCGATGAACACAGAGATCAGGTGGCCGTTCATGAACATGCTACTTACATTGCCCTTGGCGATGAGCAGAAACTGGTTGTAATCGTCTTTTTTGAACCAGGAATCCAGCGTTGCTTTGTCGGCAATTGTAGATAGCACACGCCGTTGTCCCGGTTCTGCCAGGACAATCGCGCCCGGACTGGCGGCGATACCGCGGCTCGACGATTGTTCGTAATATTGTCCGCTGTACCTGTTGTTGGCGTCGAAGTCGAATTGCGGGCCGGCCATGTCCCACTTGGCGCGCTCCGCGGCAGTTGGAGGGGTGCCGGGATTTTCGCACCCCGGTCCACGGCCAGGGCCGCGGCCGCCTGCCGCGCCTCCCCTGCCTGCCTGTGCTCCTTGCCCCCCGCGGCCGCCCGCACCCGGACTGCCCCCGGGACCTCCAGGCCCACGACCGGCACCAGCACCCGCCAACGTGCCGCCGCCTCCCCGGCCCGGATACTTCAGAGCAACGTTGTGATCCGCAGTGAGGTAGCTCCGGAACTGAACGCCGCCGTTGACATTGCCCGTACCCTTGGATTCGAACTTCAGCATGAAATCGGAAGGTTCACCGCCCTGCCAAACCAGGTAAATCGTGCCGGTCGGTTTCTCACACGTTGGCTCTACATAGATCGAGCCATCCTTGACGCTCCAGAATCTGGTGTCGCCGTCCCATCCGTTGAGGGTCTGGCCGTCGAATAACGATATCCACCCGTCGTTGTCGGAATAATCGAATGGCTGTCCGCCGCGTCCGAAGCCGCCGCGGCCCGCACCTTGCGGACCCGGCGCGCCTGCCGCAGCCGGAACTCCTGCTGCTGGTGTTGCTGGCTGCTGACCGGTCTGTGGAGCCGTTTGCTGCGATGGCGCGAACGGCGCCAGCAGAAACAGTGCGGCCAAGCCACTTGTTATGATCCCGGAGTTCGTCTGCTTCATGGATTTCCCTCGGTTCAGTTAGTTTTTTCTTGACAAAATCTCGGGTTGGCCCACGCTGAGCCGCACCCCCGGAGTTAGTGCTCGGTTGGGAACCCAAAAGCATAGATTGTTCCATCGCTCGTTCCCAGATAGATTTGGCTGCCACTGCCGGAGATTCCGCTCTCGCGAACGGGGGCGGTCATTATCTTACCGCTATTCCACAACTCCCGCCCCGTCGATCCATCGAGGGCATAGAGAACCGGTGAGGACGAATTCGCAGCGGCGAAGATTATGCCATTTACCACGATCGGCGAGCGGGGCGAAGGGATTTCGCGCGAGGTCCAGCCAGGCTGAAGAGTTAGCGTATTGTCCTGCTCATCAAGCTTCCAGGCGGCGATCGCGTCTTTTGCAGGCGCAACGAACCAGCGCGTACCCGCGGCATCCTGCCAACTCGCCAACTCGCCCGACGCTGCGGCGGGATACCCGGTGCCGCTGAGCGACGAAGCGTCTGCGATATGTATCCGGCCATCCTGAGAGGTCGCCGCGATCAGTGTCTTCGCCTTGTATTCGAAGACAACCGGCGAGGACCTGAATGTGGGTCCGCCCGATTTGTATGAGCTCTTAAGCTGCAGAGTCTTCGGATCAAGCGCGGCCAACACACCACCGCTCGTCGAGGCATACACCGTACCATCGGGGCCGAACGCGAAACCGGCAGACCCGGCGATGTCGCCCTCAGGCGTCCAGTGGACTGTCTGCTTGGCAGCGATATCGAGCGCCCATATTCCATTGGCGACGCCCCCGCAACCTTGAGAGGTGGCGGCATAGGTAATGTTATCCACCACGATGAATCCGTGCGCGTTTGCGCCGGCGGGGAGAAACGGCACCGGGGGTTTGGGTTCCTCACCATTTGAGACATACATGATGTGCAGCATGCCGTCGCTTGAGATGGCGAGCAAAGGCGACACCCGCGGGCCGAATGGATTGTTCGCGTCCGGACCTCGTCCGCCTCCTGGACCTCGTCCACCTCCAGGACCGCGTCCGACTCCGGCACGAGCGGCGGCCTCAGCAATCGTAACTGCACCTTCCAGCGGTTGCCCGACGGAGCTCTTGGCTCCTCCGGTTCGTCCGCCGCCACCACCGCGGCCCCCGCTACTGGCTGGCATTGCACCGGTGGTCGGCCGAACCACGTTGGCGGTCATGCCGCCCGTGCACGGTGCGGAACCGGATGGCTTGGCCGAACCGCCCGGCAGGATCTTCTTCCACTCGACCCGGCCGAGATCGCTGTCGATCGCCGTGATTTCACCGCTCTTGCTGCCCATAAACGCATACGATCTGAATCCGCGGTACCCGATATAGCGGTCGACGGTGGAAGCAATCGTGGGCTCGCCGGGAAGCTTTATTTTCCACACCAGCCCAAAGCCGGGGTTCGCCATGCTGGCGGGAGAGATCTTCGGATCCGTGCGCACCCAGGAGGAACGTTGGGCATCACTACCAGCGGTGATCCAATCACCACCTCCGCGTCCGCCCTGAGCGTGGGCCGCCAGGACACAAATGATGGCGAACCCAAACCTGACTGCGAGAGTAATGTAGAGGCTTTGCATGTTAAGAGTCGAGTCTATTCAGAATGTGGCTTGGCGGAAGGCGCCGACGGTCTCCCGCCTCCTCGCGGGTGAACGCCCACCCCGAATGTCCTTGCCAGATGTCGATTCTGCGCCCTGAAAAACGCTACAGCTTCAGTTCCCATCCCTTGCGGAATGTGGGCTTCACCCATTTATTGGCTTCCTTGTTGTTGGTGATTTCGCCCTTCGCATTGTCCCACAGCAGCTTGCCTTCGTAGTGCGTTGCCACCGCGCCGAGCACGAGCCATTCGGTGTACGGCCCAGCGATGCTGAAGTTGGAACAGGCGGGCGCTCCGCCCTTGCACGCGCGCACCCAGTCGCGAGCATGCGCCGAGCCATTATCGCCGGTGCTGGCCCCCGGTGAGCGCTGCAAGTACGCGTTCGGCAGCTTGTATTCGGCCCATCGGGACCCCGGGAGAAGTCCCACTCCTTCGCCGCGCCCGCTGGTGCCCAGGTGGCCCTTGGAGCCGACGAAGATCAGGTTGTAGCCGCTCGACTGTGGCGCACCACCCCTGCCGCCCGGAGCCCCGCCCGGCCCACCAGGAGCGCCTGCACCCGCTCCGCCGCCCGGTGCACCTCCGGGGCCGGGCGCCCGCCCGCCCACGAATCCGCCGCGCCCGGCTGGACCCACCTGCGGCCCCTGGCCCGGAATCTTCCGCGCCTCTTCGGCCGTCATTCCCGGCGGAAGGTAGGCGTCGCCCTGGATGCTGTCGCTCCAATAGACCGTCACCGGCGGCATGCTCCCGCGAGCCGCGAACTCGTACTTGACGGCGTTCTTCACCGGGTAAGTGAAAGGACTCGTCCCTTCCGCCTTGATCCGCTCCACGCTGATTAGGTACTCCGGACTCAACTGCAGCCCCCAGTTCGCCGGCCCGAGGATATGGACTCCCCAGTCGCCAAACAATCCGCTACCGAAATCGAAGAAGCCGCGCCAGTTGAACGGCAGGTAGAAGCCGTATTGGTCCCCGCCACCTCCGCCGCCCCGGCCCGCCCGCGGACCACCGGCGTTCTCCGCTGCCATGGCTCCATCCGGTGCGCCGCGTCCCGCGCCCCGGCCGCCGCCACCCCCTCGTCCGCCCATGTTGGCGATCACGAACGCCCGGTACTCGTCGTCGCCGGCGGTATAAGGACGTGCCGCCGCTCCGCCCAGCCAGAGATCCCAATCGAGTGTGTCCGGAACCGGAGTCGGCGGCGGAATCTTCTGCATGCCCTGCGGCCATCCCGGTCCGCCATGCCACGCGTGGACCTCTCTTACCTCGCCGATTTCACCCGACCAGAGAATCTCGCAGGCCACGCGCGTCGCATCGTGCGAGTAACCCTGGTTGCCCATCTGGGTCGCCACTTTGTATTTCTCCGCGGCCTGCGTCAGGAAGCGGGCTTCCCATGGCGTCCGCGTCAGTGGCTTTTCCACGTAGACGTGCTTTCCGGCCTGCATGCACCACAGCGCGCATGTGGCGTGCATGTGGTCGGCGGTCCCGATCACCACGGCGTCAATCCCTTTTCCCTGCCGTTCGATCATTTGCCGGAAGTCCCGGTACTTCTCGGCCTTCGGCCACCGGTTGAACCCCTGCGCCCCACGGACCCAATCGACGTCCGTCAGCGCCACGACGTTCTCCACGCCGGCCTCGGAGGCGACCAGATCTGAGAACGGCCGGCCTCCCGCTCCGATACCGGCGATATTCAACTTCTCGTTGGGCGATTTGTAGCCCAGTGCCTTGAGCGACGGCGTGCTGCCGAAACCACCTCGTGGAACGGCGCCCGCGAGGAGTGTGCCATAAAAGAAATACCGTCTGGAAAACCGGTGCTCTGACATATCTCACTTTCCCTTCATCGCGCAAGTTTGCAGGATGTTTCCCTGCAGTGTGTGGTACCCTGCCTCCGCCGCTTTCAGCCGCGCCCCGGAACTTCAGGCCAGTGCGTCCTTGCAGTACTCGAGACACTTGGCAGTCCCGTAGCGCCTTCGCCAAGGAGTCGGACCTTGAAGTGCACCCGGAGCGAGAGTCTGACGGCTAGTGTCGAGTTCGCCGGACGCCGTCTGGTAGTAGCGCACAAACGCTGTGCACGAGGGGGGCGAGGGAAATGGGCAGGGGCGCCGACATAGGCTTGGAGGGTTGAGAAACGGAACATCCATCCGGTTTGGACAGGTGACTTCCTGATAACCGTCCGACATAGACCCGTCGGTACCTGCCTGTTACTACCATGACTCGAACGGCCATTCGAATTCGGTTGCAATGGTGTTTCGGGGGAAAAGCACTATGACGCCGGAATCCAACACCATCTATTCGCTGCTGCTGTTCTTCGCCCTGGTTGCACTGACGAAATGGTGGGACCACAGGCACCGGATCTCCCTTCACGCCCGCGAGGGGGTCTCGACGGACCTGCTGAGTGGCGAGGAAGCTGCACGCGAACCGGCTTACAGTGCTCCGCGTTCCTTCAGTTCGCGCTCGGCGCGGAACCAATCCTCCCAAGGCGAACCATCCTGGCGCCCACGCGCTTCCCAATAGGAATACGCCAACTTGGCAATCTCGCCGTGTTTGAGCGCGCGCCGCTGAGCGCCGGTCTTGATGGCCTCCGCGCTCAGGCCGTGCTCACCCTCCAACCCGATGCCGGGGTCCACTGGGCCACTTCTGTCCGCCATGGTGGAGCCGGGACGGTCGCGTTTGGTATGAGTGTGTACAAAAAAATAAGGCATGATTGTCCAAAAACACACTATAAACCACAGACGGGCCTTTGCATACCCCCGGTTACCTTTAGAAGTACTAAGGGTATCATCCCGGTGGCTGTGAGTGCGCCCGGCAAAACGATCTCCCTGCTGAACCGCAAAATCCCGTTGAAGACCAAACCAGAGGCTTGTACTACCAGACCTGAGAATCTTCGCGGGCCGCGACCGATCCCCGTGGCGCGCGCGGTGCGATGCGTGTGCCCTCTGAGCCCGAGACTCGTCTCGACGCATGGCGGTTGGGGCCAAGGCTGCTCTGTGGGGCCAGGTTGTTAACCTGCGGCGGATTGCTAATCCGCCTGCCGCGCTTTGATGCGCCCCCTGCGGGAGACCCTGCCCCGCAAATGCTGTGCTCGTGTGGCTGCTTCCCCGAAGCATAGACGCCCGCCAAAAGCTTAATCTCAGCGCGCGACGGTCCCGGCGGTTCACTCCGGTATCATGGTTTCTGAGCCGATGGCAAAGGCCGGACATGCACGCATCTTCGTTTCCTACGCCCGTAGGGACGGAGCGGAACTGGCGTTGCGTCTCCAGAAAGATCTGACGGCGGCGGGTTTCGACGTGTGGCTCGACGCGCATCGCATCGGCGGCGGCGACAGTTGGACCGTGGAGATCGAAGAGGCGATTGACCGGGCCCAGGTGGTTCTCGCGCTTCTTACCCCGGGTTCTTACTCTTCCGAGATCTGCCGCGCCGAGCAACTTCGTTCCCTCCGAAAGGGCAAGTGCGTCGTTCCCTTGTTCGCCGCGACCGGATCCGACATTCCGTTGTATTTCGAAACAAAGAACTACCGCGACTTCGCCCATCAACAGGCCTACGCCGCAAGCTACCAGTTACTGCTCGGTGATATTAAGAAGCGCAAAGGTGCCGGTCTGGCCGCGAGCTACCGCACCACACCGGCCACCTATATCACTGCTCCCCCCACGGTTGCGAACTACATCCATCGGCCGGAAGCGGTTCGCGCGCTGAGGGACACATTGTTCGCCGCAGACGGCCACCGCGCCATCGCCTTGACGGCGCTCGAAGGCATGGGCGGCATCGGTAAGACCGTCCTGGCGCAGGCACTCTTCCAGGACGAGGTGGTCCGGCAGGCCTTTCCCGATGGCCTGGTATGGATCACGGTGGGTCGGGAATCGACGCGTGACTTCGCCGCGAGGCTCCGCGAAATCGTGAAGGTGCTCGGAGGCGCGAGCGATGAAGCGGTCGCGCCCGAGACCCTGTACCGGACCGTGATCGCCAACAAAGCCGCCCTTATCGTAATCGATGACATCTGGAGCAAGGCCGACCTCGACCCCTTTCTTGCCGAGTCGCCTCGCTCCCGCTTTCTGTTCACTACGCGCGACGCCTCGATAGCCCGGTTCAGCGGCGCGCGGGAACATCGGGTCGATCTGCTGGACGAAGCGCAATCTCGCGAACTGCTGGCGCTCTGGGCGGGCCTGGAGACCGGCCAACTTCTGTTCGCGGCCGATGACATCCTTCGGGAGTGCCGCGGTTTGCCGCTGGCATTGTCCACCGTGGGCGCATTGCTGCGCGGGGCGGCGCCGGCTGAATGGACCGATACCGCTCAACTTTTGCACAACGCGGATCTCGCCGCCATCGAAGAACAGCTTCCCCCAGGACAGCAGAGCTTCTTCCGCGCCATCGACGTCAGCGTGAAAACACTCGATCCGAAGATGCAACAGCGATATGGAAGGTTAGCCGTTCTGCTGGAGGACATGCCGGCCGCGCTGCCAATTCTCCAGACTCTCTGGAACGTGGACGAAGCCGAAGCGCGGCGCATCGGGCGGCGGCTGGCAGACCGGTCGCTGACGCAGCGAGATGACGAGGGCGGCATCCGCCTGCACGATCTGCAACTGGATTACTTGCGAGCGAGGTATGCAGATCGGGAAGCTCTCGAATTGATCCACAGCGCGCTGCGGTTGTCCTCGCACGTCATCGAGAAGGATCCGCATCAGTTCGCGTCGCAGCTAGTTGGGCGGCTGCTATCGCGCGGGGATGTAACGGCGATTCAGCGATTCCTCGACGAAATCGCCACCGGCGCCCCGACGCCATGGTTGAGGCCGCTGCATCCTGCGCTGCACCCTCCAGGCACGCCTCTACTACGCACGTTGGAGGGCCACTCCGATCTTGTCGACGACGTGGCGGTCACGCCGGACGGAAAGCGGGCGGTTTCCGCGTCTCATGACGGCACGCTGAGGGTGTGGGACCTGGACACCGGCCGAGCCCTTCGCACGCTCACGCTGGAGGGTCGCCATTGGGTCCTTCGCGTGGCGGTGACGCCGGATGCGAAGCGGGCGGTATCCTTGACGAGTGACGACGCGCTGAGGGTGTGGGATCTGGACACCGGCCGCGTGCTGCGCATCCTGGAAGGCAGCTACGGTGGAGTGGCGGTGACGGCGGACGGGAAGCGGGCGGTTTCTGCCTCCCACGACCGCACGCTGAAGGTGTGGGACCTGGA
>JAIQFL010000176.1 GCA_020073365.1 Terriglobia bacterium
CATGCTTTTCTCGATTTTTCTGAAGGAAAATCGCTGCACGCCCATCTTGATTGGCGTTTCACCCGGTAATCCAACACGTCATCACCTTAGTTTAGGACTCACCCGATATCCCGCCGGAGTGTGGATATCCCCTCTCATCCGCGCAGCATGAAGACCCCGCATGCCAGCTATCGTATTGATAGATGGAGTCTTAGCCCAAAACGCAAAAGAGCCGCACCCTTTCCTGGGGCGTTAGCCCCTCCACGTTCTTCATCCCAATTCGCATCCACCTGAAAGGGTGGCAGACCACGAATTTCAGGATCATCTTGCATTGGAAACGTACTTCATTTCAGGATCATCTTGCATTGGACAATTCTGTCCTGAATCCCGCAAGACGGGCATGGTATACTAACTTCCTGAATTCCGCAGGCCAGCCGAGTCAACGTCGTATGGTTCGCTTCGGTCTATTTGAATTCGACCCAGCCTCGGGCGAATTGCGCAAGCGGGGGGTAAAGCGCAGGCTGAGTCATCAGGCATCCCAATTGCTGGCGGTGCTTCTCTGGAATGCCGGCGAGGTCGTGGCCCGGGATGAACTCGAGAAGGTCCTTTGGCCCGACGGCACGGTCGTCGACTTCGAAACTGCCATTAACAAGTCTGTGAGCCAACTCCGTGCGGCACTTGGGGATAGCATTCGGGCTCCGCGCTTCATTGAGACCATCTCCAAACGGGGATACCGGCTTATCGCATCCGTGGACGACGGCCACGCAAAGCCTGCGCACGGCGCAACTATCGACTCTGTTTTGGTTCTGCCCTTTGAAAACCTCACCGGATAGCCCGAGCAGGCATTTCTGGCTCACGGAGTAGTTGAGGCGCTGATTACGCGCATGGGTTACATAGAAGGCCTCCGAGTCATTTCCCGAACCACGGCGACGGCGTGCACTCGTAGACCAACTTTACCGAAGCTGGCCGGACGGGATATGGCCGTGGACGGTGTTGTGGAAGGCTCGGTGATGCGCTCCGGTACGACGGTGCGAGTCAGCCTGCGCCTGATCAGGCTGCGCAACGAGCAAGTCGTTTGGCAGGGCAAGCACGACGGCGACCTAGGAAACGTTTTTGCGCTCTACGACGAAGTAGCGGAGGCAATTGCCACAGAACTTAGCGCTTCGCGTGGTGGACGAGCCAGCAGTCCCAGGAAGCTCATAGGGGTTGCGCCTGAAGCTCACATCGCGTACCTCAAGGGCCGGTATCTCTGGAACCGGAGGAGCGGAAAAGACCTCTTTGCGAGTATTGCGGAATTCGAGCGCGCTCTCAAGATTTCTCCTGATTTCGCTCTTGCCCACGCCGGCATTGCCGATGCACACGTGCTGCTCGGAGTCTGGGGGCTCGAGACGGCGCACACGGCATTCAGAATGGCGAAGGTCGCGGCGCAACGTGCCCTAGACCTCGATGCCTCCCTTGCCGAGGCGCATTGTTGTTTGGCTGAAGTGCTGAAGGATTACGAATGGAATTGGTCTGCAGCGGAATCGGAGTTTCAGATAGCGCTGCAGCTGAATCCGAACTACGCGACTGCTCATCACTGGTATTCACAGCTGCTCGTGGTACGGGGGCAGCACACCGAGGCTATTGCGCAGATCGAACTCGCACGGCGCACCGATCCCCTTTCACCCGCCATCAATGCTTACGTGCCGTATATTTACCTGGCTGCGCGCGACTATCGCCGGGCATTGGAAGAAGCTCGGATGGCAGTGCAGCTGGAGCCGTATTCCTCGTTGGCCCACTGGCAACTCGGGCGGGCCAAGCTCTTCTCCGGGATGGTCGGCGAGTCAGTCGAGACACTGGAGTCTGCCGCCGAGCTTGCAGGCCATCTTCCGATGTGGGATGCCGAGCTGAGCTTCGCCCGTGCCCGGGCCGGTGACCGGGCAGGAGCGGAATCGATTCTTCAGGACCTGATCGACCGCGCGCGTTTGCATTACGTGTCTGCCTACGACATCGCTCTGTGCTTTGCCGGAGTTGGGCACCGGAAAGCTGCTCTCGACCATCTTGAACATGCGTATGAGGAACGTCTGATGAGGGTGATCAGCATGGGAGACCCGGAGTTCGACGATTTGCGAACAGAGCCGCGGTTCGTCTCGGTCGCGCAACGACTCCGCCTAGTGCTCATCCAGACCCGAAGGTCACCGGGGTAGCCGAATCCGGCGCAACCAGCTACTGCCAGGCTGCTGGCGTTCAGCCTCCGTACCCGGGCGGCGCGGTGTAGCCCCCGACGAGGTCCGCCAGAAGAGCAGCGAATTCGATCGCAGTTCCGTCTTCCCACATCGGCGCCACAATCTGGATGCCAGCAGGAAGACCAACCGGGGTCTTACCAATCGGAGCCACCGTGGCCGGCAATCCGGAGAGATTGGCGAAAGCTGCCCAATACCCATTAAATCCATGGATTGCTTGCCATAGGACGTCTCGACTCTCCGGTTTTCCGCGGGCGTGGTGTGATCGTGCGGAAATGCGACAGAGAACGCTGTAGGAAGAAGGAAGACGTCATGGCTCTGGAAGTACTGCTGCCAGAGCGTGCGGGAATTCATCTGGCGCCGCGTTTCGGCGACCCAACGGCTGTGCGGATTCACCGCAACAGCAGCCGCCAGATCATCTGGATTTGTCTCTAAGCGCTTGCGCAGCGGCGCGAGTTCTTCCTCGCTTGGAGTTCGAAGCGAGGTTGAATGGCTAAGGTAAAGGCCTGTTCGCCACTCCGCCGCAGGGTCGATTCCGGCCGGCCAGCCGGGCGTCAGCCTGGCGCCGGTACGTCCCAATTGGGTAATCAGATTCTCGTGAAGTTGGGCAAGTTCCGCGGATACCGGCGCTGTGGCGTCCTCAAGCATGTAACCGATGCGGAAATCGCTGAGCCGCTCATGGCGCGGCGGCGGCATGTGCCAACTCCATGCGCTTGCCTGATCGCCGACCGGGCCGCCGAGCACGCGCATTGCGAAATCCAGGTCAGCTGCGCTTCTCGCGAGAGGGCCGGCGACGGCGGGGTCGAAGGTGATTGGCGGCCCACCGTTCCATGGACCTGGAATATGACCGGCGTGATTTACCAGGTTGAGGGTCGGCTTGTGTCCGTAGATACCGCAGAAGTGCGCCGGCACCCGGATCGAGCCGCCCATATCGCTCCCGAGTGTCAGTGAGCCCAGTCCGGCAGCGACGGCCGCCGCGCCACCGCCGGTAGAACCGCCGGGTGAGCGCGTCAGGTCCCAGGGATTGTTCGTCGTTCCGTAGATGGGATTGTACGATTGAAAGTCGGTAAGCCCCACCGGAATATTGGTTTTGCCAATGACGATGGCTCCCGCATTCTCGAGGCGCTCCACCGCGACGGCTGTGCGGCCGCTCTTCAAGTCCTTGAACCGCTCGTGACCCCACGTATTGGGCGAATCCTTATAAGCAAAAGCCTCCTTGATGGTGACCGGAACACCGTGTAGCGGTCCCCATGATTTCCCCTGGGCGAGCGTCGCATCTGCCTGCCTGGCGCGGGCCGCGGCTTGCTCGCGAAATTCGAGAACGATGGCGTTGAGCTTGGGATTGTAAAGGTCGATTCTTTGGAACGTGGCGTTCAGTAGTTCAGTGGCCGAGATCTTCTTCAGGCGGATGGCCTCCGCGCTTTCCTTCGCGGTGGCGAAGCCGGGATTGAAATTGCCGGCAGCGGCATGCACGGCGGAAGCGGCCCCTGCGCCAAGCAATGCCCTGCGTGTCACATTCATAGCGTTCTCAAAAAGGCGATCAGTAGCGTTTCGTTATCGGTTCGATCGACAAGGTGCGGCAGTTAAAGCGGCGGTCGAACCGACGTAATCTGGTTATGGACTAGAATCAGCTTGCCGTCAACCTTGTGCCAGATGCGCGTGTACCGGATGGCGCCGCTGATGTCGCGGCCTTCGAGGGTGCCCTTTACGTTCCAGATTCCGCATGCGATTGCCGCCGCACCCAAGACGCGAATAGTCTCCTCCGAGGCGTCGATGGTCTCCCAGCGCAACTTGCCGCTCACGCGCTCGGCCATGGCTTTCTCCTTCGTCACGTGATCGCCGCTCGGGCCGATGCCGAAATAGTCCTGGGCCAGGGTACGTTCGAAGAACGCCACATCATTCTGTCGCGATGCCTGTCTGCCCTGCCGTTCAATTTCCACCACTTCCCGCTTGGAAATGGTTTCTGCGGGCGGGCTGTTCGTGTCCGTCTGCTGGTTATCCTGGGCGATCGCCGTCGCAGCCAACAGACTAGTAATGATTCCGAGAAGAGCTATGGCTTGCATGTGCTGAATCTTCCTCCGCTAAAGCGTTCGTAAAAATGCGATCAGGGCACTGCGGTCGTCGGACCCCAGGTTAAGCCCGAACGGATGCCCCGGCACGGCGCGGTGGCTCACGCTGTAGCCTCTGTAACCGGTTGGGACATAGTCGCTCCGCAGTCGCCGCGGGTCGAACCAGTCCTCCAGGGTCGCTACCGATCCACTATGTTCGATTGGTCCACGATACCAAAGACCCTTGAGCGAGGGAATCTTGTAATAACCCGTGCCCCGTCGGGTCTTCAATGCAAGGTCCGGATCCGTGCCCACCACAATTGGCATCACAGTGAACTTCCTGGCATCCCCGGCCGGAGGGCGAAAGCCGGTCACGGGCGTCAACGCGTTGTTCGTGTAGAGCGGCGGTGTGTGACAACCGGCGCACCCTTCGCGTTCGAAGACCTTTTTTCCGGCGGCCGTCAGAGCATTTGGTTGGTTTGGATTCGCTGGCGGACGGAGCGTGTAGAGAAAAAGGGCGAGCGCGTAAAGCTGTTCGTCGGAGTAGCGGCCACCCGCAAGTTTCGCCGGATCCTCGGGCGCCTTCGCCAATGCGTCCACGGGGACGAAATCGCCGTAGCGGCCCATCACGTCACCGTCCTGATTCATCGCCGCGTAACGCATCAGATCTCCGATATTGCGATGCTGCGTCAGGCCGGTGGCATCAAAATAGCGCCTGTCCTGAATCCCGATCAGGTCCGGAACCTTCGCGGGAGCGTGTGGGCTGGTGCCATGCCGGGAGAGCACACCCGGGGGAACCGCCTCATGCCGCTGGGCCATCCCTGCCCAGTCCAGACTGTCGATCTCCGGAAACGCATCGGGATGAATCCACGGCGCGGAATAGAGCATGTGCAAAGCGCGTCTCGCGATCATGCTGGTAGCTGGATTCGGCGTTGCAGGCTGGTCGCGCAGTTCCCACGCGAAGGCCCGGTCGAACGGGAAATTTCCTTGCGCGCCCTTGATCGCCCAACCGTCCGGCATCACCCGCGTGTGACACATCCCGCAAGAGTTGACGCCGATTTCAACTTTACCTTTTTCGCGGATCACGTAACGGTAAAAAGGTAGGGACCCGTCCTTCAATAACGGAGCCCCCGTGGAAGAATACCAGTCCGGCAGGCGTAGGTAGAGATCGGAAGCGGCCAAGCGAAAAATGTGGCCGTACGACATGGGAGCGTCGAACACGATTTCGCCCGCCCGAATCCAGTCGTCCTTCGTTTTTAGCTTCGCGGCGTCAAAGACAATCTGCGGTTCCTGCTGTTTGAGCCACTCCAGGTAACCCGCCGGCTCGCGGTCCGGACCGTATACCGGATAGCTCTTGAAAATGGGGCGAACGGGAATCCCGTAATAGTATTTCGAAGAAATTTGTGCTGGCGTGGCGCTGGCCACGGCCAAGGGCAATGTCACGGAGGCGATGGCCGCATCGTCCCACACCCTCGGTATCTGCGGGCGGAATTCCTGACCCTGCAGTACACCGCAGATCATCAGGGAGATTTGAGTTACGCCAATCAACCCTCTTGCGAATCTGTGCATAGTGCCCTCCACTCTGTCCCTCGCCGAACTTGCTCAGATTCTAGCCGAAGCCCTGGGCGAAGCGACATGATTCCGACATAGATTAAACATTGACACGTAACTCATTGATTTATATAATCTCTAGGTGATTGTGCGATTCGGGCCGTTCGAGGCCGATACCACCGGCCGGAGACTGCGTAAGCACGGACACACGGTTCGCTTGCGAGACCAGGCGATGGAGGTACTGGTCGCGCTGCTCGAGCGGCCCGGTGAACTGGTTACGCGCGACGAGTTGCGGCGCCGGCTTTGGAATCACGGCACGTTTACCGATTTCGACGTGGGTCTGAATACCGCCGTCAGCCGCCTGCGCCAGGTCCTGAACGATCCCCCCGGTTCGCCGCGCTTCATCGAAACCACTCCGAAGCGCGGATACCGATTTCTCGCGCCCGTTCAAAGACAACCTTCCGTGGCGGTACTACCGTTCGTAAATCAAAGTCCGGATCCGGATGGAGACTACTTCGCCGATGGGCTCACCGAAGAATTGATCGGCGCGCTTTGGCGGATCGAAGGGGTACGCGTCGCGGGGCGCGCTACGGTCTGGCGCTTCAAGAATCAAAAGTACGACCCTCAAACGGTGGCGAAAGAACTGGAAGTGGATGCGATCCTGGAAGGCACAGTCCGGCGGGTAGCCGACCAAATTCGCATTCACGTTCACCTCATCAACGGGCAGGACGGCTTTGAGCTTTGGTCCGAGCGCTACGACGATGACCTGAAGGAAATCCTGGCTGTACACGACAGAGTCACCAACTGCGTTGCCCAGGCCCTCAAGGCCCGCTTGATTCACAGGGCGCCGGCTAACCGGACGCACGACCCAGCGGCATACACGGCGTACCTCAGAGGTCACTACCTCATCAAGCGGCATACTCCGGCAAATTCGAAGAGGGCTTTGGAGTATTTTGAGGAGGCGATCGGCCACGACCCGGGCTACGCGCTCGCCTACCACGGAGCCTCGCTGGTCCACATTCTCTATACGTTGATGGGAGAAGCGCCGCCGGCGGAGGCATTTGCGAAAGCCGAACAACTGCTGGAGCAGGGTCTGGCGATTCAGACGGATTCCGCCATGCTGCAGAACACGCTGGCAATGCTCAGAATGTTCCAATGGAGATGGCAGGAATCCGAGCGGGCTTACGAAAACGCGATTGCACTGGAGCCGTTGAACCCGCATCCGCATATGATGTATGCGCTCGAGCGCTCTTTCGTGGGTCTTCACGACGAAGCCTTGCGGGAGGCTCGCACTGCACTGGAACTGGACCCAAGCGATCCCATGATGAATTTTCGCGTTGTCCAATGCTCGTACTACGCCCGGCGATACGAGGCTGCTGTGCGTTGCAGCCGGACCGCGATCGAACTCGCGCCCGATTTCCCATACACCTACCTGTATATGGCCTATTCTCTGCTGGCAACGGGCGCGAACGAGGAAGCCTGGAGCATGGCGCAGCGGGGCAGAACCTTGGGGCATGGTCAGGCCCTGTGCGAGGGCCAATTCGGGTACGTCGCAGGCATTCTCGGTCGAACTACCGAAGCACACGGCGTGATCGCGGAACTGACGGCTCGTCGCCAGCGGAGCTACAGCCCCGCTTTCGCAATTGCCTGGACGTTGCTCGGTTTGGGCGACCTGGATGCCTGCCTCGAGTGGATGGAAATCGCGCTCAACGAACACGACTCTTATCTGGCATCCGCTTTAGTTTTTCCGGCTTACGATCCACTGCGCTCGCATCAGAAATTCATCCGATTGCGGGAGCAGGTGGTTCCGCGCTTGAGGAGCTTGGGTAGCACTCAGGTGCTTGAGTATAATTACACCAGCCAGCGAAAAGCGCCAGTAAAATGAATGTTGGAGACGGCCATGAAAAAGAGGCAGCGCACTGTTTTGGTGAGTACGGCTCCATTGCTGCTCACAACAATTCTCGCTCTCGCTCAAGTTGCCGCGCAGACACGAAGCCCAGGGAATATCGCACTGGTTAATGGGCAATGGTTCGACGGCCAGTCGTTCGAACGAAAGCCCATGTACAGCGTAGAAGGGCGATTTACGTTCAAGAAACCTCAACGCGTCGATCGAACTATTGACCTGAATAATGCATGGATCGTGCCGCCGTTCGCCGATGCACACAGTCATTCCTTCGGCTTGGGAATTCCCGGCGCCGACGCTAAGTACGCTCGCGGCTATCTTGCGGACGGCGTTTTTTACGTCCAGAGCCAGGGCAACCTGCCAATGACCGTCGCCGACAGAATGGCGATCCGATTAAATACCCCGGAGGGCATCGACGCAGCTTTCTCCAACGCTACGTTGACTTCGCACAATAGCGCTCTTCATGCGTTCTTTGCCAGCATGATCCTGCCGCAGGGCATGTTTCCTGGCTACACTTTGGAGACTCTGAACAATGTCCGCTATTTCGAAATCGATAACGAACAAGAGCTCAACCGCAAATGGCCGCTGATACTTGCGCAGAAAAATGACTTCATTAAAACCTATCTCTGGCTCACTGACAATGCGCCCTTTGTCGGTCCGCCGCCGCTGATGGGGAAGCACGCGCTGACACCAGACGTCTTCCGGGCCATTGTGAGCCAAGCCCACGCCGCCGGCCTGCGCGTCTCTGTCCACACCATCAGTGCGGGAGATTTCAAAGTGGCGATCGAGGGTGGAGCCGATGAAATCGCACATATCCCCGGGTTTGGGAACGTCTCCCTCGAAATGGCGACACTGGCGGCGAAACGCGGTGTGCCGGTAGTGACGACCATGGCACAGAAGGCCGGACCTGTAGATAAGATTCCCCCTGCGATGCGAGCGGCGGCGGCCGCGGGGCTTTTGGGAGCGACGAACAACTTAAAAACTCTGGCCGCGAATGGCGTCAACATTATCATTGGCGCTGACACTCCGACTGATACGACAATCGCTGAAGCCGCGTATCTGAAGAGCCTCGGAACGTTCGACAACGCGGCCATGTTGCGTATGTGGGGCACGGCTACGCCGCTTGCCATTTTCCCGAACCGAAAAATTGGTGCATTTAAGGAAGGATACGAAGCGAGCTTTCTCGCCCTTGATGCCGATCCGCTCGCAGACTGGGCGGCGACGAAGAGAATTCGGATGCGATTCAAGCAGGGATTACTCATGGAGCCGGTAGCGCAGTAGAGCGGCAGTTTATGTCTCGGCGCCGGCGCGCCGCCTATCGGTTCAAACCAGCAGTCCAGCCGGTGAGCAGCGTCAGCGGAGACGCGTCGGACGGCAGCGAATTAATCAGGAAGCGGCCGTCCGGAGCGACATCATATTGGAAACCTGAAAGAGACGCTGCGATGATGCGGGTTTGGAACAACGTGCGCGGAGCCCCCACGCGCCCGGTTTCCCCGTTGAAGTGCACTCCCATCAACTTCTTGTCAGGGGCGATATAAAAGAGTTGCGTGCCGTCCCGGCTCCAGCGAGCCTGTGCCGCAGGCCCGTTGGAGATTTGAATCCGAGGGCCGGGTTCTGGGAAGCGCCGAACCACAATTCCGGATCCGCCCGGTTCCGAGAAGGCAAGCCACTTGCCGCCGGGCGAGAACTGCGGTTCGGCGCCTGCTCCCATCGAAATCGTCCGGCCATCTTCAGGAGTATATACGGATACCATAGGCCGGCCACGGTCGAACTGCATAAACGCTATGGCGCCGCTCGCGGACTGGTGGGCGATTACGCTGCCGCGCTCCAACAACACTTGAGGAAGGGCGGAGCCATCGGCCGCAGTCTCGTAGGTGTACGATGTATGGCCTTCGGTGCAGTCATATAGAATTCTCTTGCTGTCGGGGGACCACGAGGGATGCCAGTCGCTTCCTCCATCCGTCAGACGGGTGGTGACCCCGCGCTCCAGGTCATGAATGCAGATGCGCCACCTGCCGTTGTGGAGTTCGTCGGAGCAGATCGCGACAAATCGGCCATCGGGAGAGATGGCCGGCGACCGGAATCCACGCTGCCGGATTCGTCCCAGCTCGTGGCCCGATGGGTCGGTCCAAACCAGTTCCGGAGCAAAATCATGCGACGATTGAAAAATCAGGATTCCCGATTCCGAAACGGAGAATCCTGTAAGGGTTATTCGTAGCCGGATCGACCAGGCCGGCCACCGTCCACAGGTACTGGTTGAGCGGAGTCACGGCGGCACGCGCGCTGGCGGCAGCCAATCCATTGAAAACGAACCGGGTGTCGAGAGCCGACAAGGCGGAGTAACCGGTAGTCTGGTAGTCCAAGCCGGTCTTGAAGGTGTGCCGGCCGCGAGTCCAGGTGAGATTATCGATTAACTGTGTGCTGGTCTCCGTGCTCCCCGAGGCGCCCAGGGGATTGGTGCCGAAGTTCGCCACTGAGGCGATATCGATTGCCACCGGGGCCGTCCCGACGGGCGTGTTCAACTGGGTCCGCGTGTTCACGCCGAAACGGAACTCGTTCAACATCGTGGGAGAGATGATGGTCGCTAACTGTGCGGCGCCACCGTTCATATGGTCGTCGAAGCTCGTGAGCCGGCTGTTTGCCGTGAGTCCGCCACCTAGGCCTGTAGGCTGGTGATTGGTGAAGCGGCTGTAGCGGATGAAACCCATGTTCTTGTCGTTCAGTTTGAAATTCAGCTTGCCGCTCGGCGTGTGAAAGGTCTCCCCCAGGCGGGAGGCGCCCAGGTCCTCCGGTGCCAGATTCAAAGCCTTGGCGTTTTGATCAGTGATTGTGATTGGAGTGGGGGCGGTATAGGGGTTGTACTCGTAGTTGGCGAAAAAGAACAGCCGGTCTTTCTTGATCGGCCCGCTCATGTTGAAGGCGTAATCCTCCCAAGTGTAAGGGGCTTTGGTGGCCGCCAGAGGAGCCCGCGCCGCCAGTTCGTTGGGCCGTTCTAAGAGCAGGACCGACCCGTGGTACTCGTTTCCGCCGGACCGCGTGATCGTGTTCACCTGGCCCCCGGCCGCGCGTCCGAATTCAGCAGAATACGTGCTCGAAACGACCTGCATCTCCTGGACCGCTTCGGCTGTGTTGATGATCAGCCGGATCTGACGGCTCCCTTGCCGCGAGGTGTCGTCCAATCCGTCCACCGACCAGTTGGCGCGATCGCCGCCCCCGAACGCGAACTGGGTGGTGCCGAAAGTGTTGCTGGGAACGCCTTTTACTCCGGGTCCCAGCAGGTGCATATTATAGATATTGCGCGAGATCAGCGGGAGGCTGCGAACGGCCTTTTCGTTGACCACCTCTTCAATGGCGGCCGTGCCGGGCTCAACGATGCCTGCGTCCGCCGTCACCGTCACCGAGTCGGCGGCGCTACCGACTTTCAGGATTACATTCAGCCGCACCTGGCGGCCGACACTCAATCCCACGCCGCTGCGGCGGTACTCCCCAAAACCGGCGGCTGTCACCCGCACCTCGTATTCGCCGATTTTCAGCAGCGGAAACCGGTAGTATCCCAACTCGTTAGTCACGGTGGACACTTCAATGTTGGTTCCCAGATTGCGCGCAAACACTTTCGCGTTCGTAACGTAACCGCCGGTCTGGTCCTGGACGTAGCCGTCTATAGCGGCATCGGTGGCGTTAGTCTGCGCAAACGCGCAGCCGCACGCCAGGATGCTCAACAAGCCGATTTGAACTTTCATTCTGGCTCCTCCCTGCGAGACCTAGTTAACGGGAGCATCACACCCGGATATGGGTTTTGGTGCCCTAACCACCGTAGATTGTATCTCCGAATCGCCTTCCTTGGAGCCCATTATCTTCCATCTTTGGCCTTGCCAAACCTGCACCTCGGCGCTGGTCAGTCGGAAAAGCGCTAGGAAATTCGCCTTCCCGGAGGACATACGGGCCGAACACACTCCACCCGGGCACGTCGCGTTTTAGGCGTAGAGTTGGGCCGGCCAGCGCTCTCAGTGCGGTTGGTCGGCCACCCTGAAACTGGCCACAAACAGCGGCGTGGAAGGGTTGCCGGATGGCTGTGCAAAATCCCTCATCCCCGCGGCCGGGCCGGTATCCTAAACACGCCGCGGGGGATTAGATCCTCACTGGTCGCGTAGCGTTTACCAACGGGTATCTGGAGTTCGGATGCATTCTGGCCGTGAAACCGCCTTCTCGTACAGTGGCCCGGCGTGGTGCCCTGTCCCCAGCCCACTGTACGATAAGCCCACGACCACAATCGACGGGGGCTTGCAGGAACGACATCAACGGTCTGGGCTCTGGGCCTCAACACTGTTCTTTGTCCCCTATGCCCGCGCGTGTAGCTCCTGGCGCTTCAGCCAGTTGGCAAAGAACAGGGCGGCCACCAGCAGGGCCGGCCCCGCTATGGTCGCGAACCACAATAGCTTCATTGCCGGCGGGGGACTCGGTCGCAGCAACAGCCACACCAGGTACAGCGCTGCTGCGCCGGCATAGAACGCCGTGCCGATCCATTCCCACCGCCAAGCCAGAACCAGCGCCACAATGAGAACGAAGCTCGGAATCAGGTGCATGGCGAGGGCGACAAGGGTCTGCCAGAACCCGCGCCCCTCACCGAAGACATCCAGGGCGAACATGCTCAGGAAAAGAATGTATAGGATCGACAAGGCGCGAGGCGCCCAGTACAGTGCCCGCCTTGAGGAATTGCTCATATGGTCTCCAGGATCGAGATCGGACCAGAGTCTGGTGAACCGGAATTTCCATTTTGGAGTTCCAGGTCCCACATTCAGTATAAACCAAACCGCCATCCTTGATCCTGTAAACCCAACCGCCGTCCTTTTGATCTGGCAAGTTGCATTCCTTTCTCCGGGAGCCGTCTTCAGTCCCGCAAGGCGGGGTTGTCACCCTGCCCGCAAGGTCGAGAACCGAGAAACTTTAATATGGCGGCGGCAATGCGACCACTTTGAACCTGGCGTGCCGCACTCGGACGGCACCTCGCCCCGACGGTTCCGCCCAGGCTCAATGGCCGTGAAACCGGCTTATCGGAAAGTGGCCCGACACGGGCCCGTCCTTGTGGGAAATTGACGACGAGCGAGACCCTCCGGTCGGATCACGAGCTACTCGCAGTGGACGGATCGACCGTGTTCTTTGCGAGGCAAGGGCCATCGGCGAGCATCTGGAAAGTGCCGGTGGAAGGCGGTGAGGAAAGCCAGGTGGGCGATTTCCGCGTCAATGGACGCCGTTCCCTGAACTTCGCGGTGGGCGCGCAGGGCATCTACTACGCTTCATCTTCAGACCCGATACACTGGTTTGAACTATGGCTGTATCGGTTCTCCACCGGCAAATCGGAGCGCATCCGCCGAATCGACAAGATGTTCTGGCAGGGCCTGAGCGTTTCACCGGACGACCGCTGGCTCTTGTTCGTGGCGGCAGAGGACGGGCACGGCGACCTGCAAATGGTCGAGAATTTCCGGTGTCGGTATCCTCTCAGAAGTCGTAGCGCAAGACCATTTGGAAAATGCGCCGGGAAGTACGGCGGCTCAACTCTCACTTCTGCCGCGCGACAGCCGGCCACTTGAGCGTGCCCCTCCCGTACCAGTGGCGCTGGTGGCAGGGTGGTTTGTCCTGATGACGCGCATAACTGGCCAATCGTGATGCCCGCGCGCATCTTACTCCAGTGGAATCTTGAGGTTAAGGGCGCGCACAGATTGGACCAGTAATGCCGAAATTAACCGGCCAAACTGCTTGATTATGGAGCGCTTACGCTGAGATATGAGTGCAAGCAGATTTGGACCGGTTAATTTTAGCTACTCGGAGAGAGTGGGTCCGGAAGTCCTTTGTTGGCGGTTTCCTTGGCTCCTGCCTGGTCGCGAAGGATTTACCGACAACTCCGAAGCGCCATCGACTGCTCCGGCGGATCAAGCTACTCGAAGAAAGTGCGTCGGGGACCAATCCGCCCCAATTCGCCGCCGCGGGCTTGAAGTCCCGGAAATCCTTTGTTTTGCTGTGGGTGTTCCACCGGCACTCACGGTTCAACTGGTGTTCAGTTAATGTCTGCACGGGCAGGCGTGCAGATAACAACTGCACTGAATATGACACTGGAGTGCCGGGCGGCAATGGAACGTATATGCCTTGTTTCCAGCCATTTCCGCACCGGTTCACGCACAAAGCGCCCACGTTGGGCCCGCGCCACCTGCCTGGACCTAGGGGCCAGCCGGGTGGAAAGGCACCGCACCGGCGCCCACACGGCGCAAAGTACGCAAAAGATGCCAAGCGTCGGTCCGGCCACGCCAGTCCAAACGTCCCAGATCGCCGTCATTTATACTGGGCGCGATGCACACGGTGCCGGGCAAGATCCTTCACAAGGGCCCCATATTTCTTAGTCACGCCGGCGCAGACACACAAGCGGCTCGCCAGTTCGCGGAAATACTTCGCCTCAACGGCCTCAACGTCTGGTTCGATAAGGACAACTTGCAGCCTGGAGACCATTGGATGGCAACTCTCGAAGAAGCCATTTCGCAAGCCTCGGCAATGATCGTGTACATCGGAAGTAGTGGCGTCCACGCTTGGGTCGACCGAGAGGTTCGTTTCGGGCTGGTGCGCAACACGGGTATGGGGCCGGGGATGGATCCTGGGTGCGTTCACGCTTCTGGTCGCCCTGGTGATCGCTGGATTGTCGCTTGTGGTAATAGTGCCGTTCTTGAGAACCAGGCATTGGTTTAGCCGTTGGATGTGGGCGGTCAAGAGGCCCGTCAACAAAACCTCGTCTTGATGCCCTGAAAGGACAACCGTATGTCTCAGGGCAACTTAAAATATCCGATTCAACAATTTCTGCGCCGTCTAATTCCGCCGTTCGAGTCCTCACGCACTGAATTCGTTCAGAATGGCTTGCACCACAGCTTCTACCGCATTGACAAGATGCTGCGCCGCCGGCCCAGAGTTGCCAGCAATTTGTCACACATGCCGGACCAGCACCACCCGGTGCACTCAAGTTTGAATTCCAGAGCCGGATTCCGTCGGCCGAGAGCCGCACGCAAACAGATGTTCGAGATAAGCCTGTGTGCTGGCTGAGGCGTCGCGGCCACCTCGATGCCTCAGCGAAGCCCCCGGCCGCTCACCAGATAGACTGCGAAGCTGCCCAGCCAATGGCCACCTTCGTAGTGTTCGCTCTTAATGCTTTCGAGCCCAGTCTGCCTGAGTCTGTTGGCGAGCACCTCCAAGGGCTTCCGGCGCGCACCGGCAGCTGGCAGTTTCGACACGATCCCTTCCAGCATCCACGCGCGGCTGAGGTTCAAACCCGCGAGGTGCCAGAGCTTGCCGTCGGCTACGTCGGCAACCCGGGTGGGTTCCAGATGTTCCAGGTCCACGTGCGGAAGGAACCTGGCGAACCACCGGACGAATTCCTCTTGGGGGAGGATCCTCCGCACGAGGTCGGCCTCTGCCAGGCACGGAGAGAGAAAGTCTTCGCCAGAAGGCTCGTAGGAGAGCGGGCAGTTCCTGTCTTTCAGGTAGTAATCCCTCGCGCGCGATTCCACGAACTTGCCGAACTCCGCATTGCCGGCAACTCGAGCATAGTCGAGCATCAGTCCCATGGCGAAGGCCGTGTTGTTGTGCTCACCGGTGCGAATCGGGTGATCGAGTTTGGGCAGCCAGGAGGCAATACGTTCGGTGACGGCCTGATCGAGCGGTTGCAGGATGGCGTGCCACTGGCGCGCCTCGGGGTCATCCCATTCCTTCAACTCGGCCGCGAGTTGCAGCAGCCATGCCAGTCCGTATGGGCGCTCGAAGGTATTGCGGCCCTCTGCGTTCAAATATTTGACCTCCTGCGCGATATTGGCCGGAGTGAGGCTCTGTGCTACCGCGCGACGCGCATCGAGCGCGAACGGCGCTTGTGGGAAGAGGCGCGCCAACCTCACCAGCAGCCAGTGCCCGTGGACAGAGGAGTGCCAGTCGTAGCAGCCAAAGAACGCCGGGGTCAGCTCGCGAGGCGGCTTCACGTCGGCGTCAGCGTTCAGGACGTGCGCGATCTTGTTGGGAAACTCCTTGTGGACGCAGTCGAGCGCCATCCTGGCAAATCGAGATGCTTGGGCCTGGTCGAAGTCGGAAGCAGCCATGAGACCTCCGGATAGCACGAAGACGAGAATTGCGAGCCGGATCATGCTTGTATCTTAGCCGGGCCAGGATCGTGTGCGTATCTCCGCCGGAGCCGTCGCCGCCCCTTGCGCCAGCCTCTCCAGCGCCCTCCGCAACGCCGGCTCGCCCGGTTCCTCGCGGTCATCGAAGGGTGTGACCAGAGGCGGAATACTGCCTTCCAGAACACTCGCAAGAAAATCGCTTGACCGCCTGTCAAGCCCATCCTATACTTGTGCCACACAAAGATTGTCGTTGAGCAGGCTGGCGCTTCAACGGCCAGCCAGGGGTACACAGCGGTAGAGATATTGAAAAGACATCTGTCGGGAGTGGATATTCCATGCTCTGTTCACGATCAACCAAGACTGCTTCCCATTGGCTCGCGATCTTCGCTGCGGCTATTGTGATCGCCGGCCCGGCCATCGCCCAGACTACCGGCGACGCCGAAATCACTGGCCTGGTCAAGGATCCGTCCGGCTTGGCCATTCCGGGCGCGACGGCCAGTCTCACCAACGAGGACACCGGCGTCACCAGAACCTTCAAATCCGATGCGGATGGGCGCTATCGGTTCGCGGCAGTACTGCCGGGCCGCTATTCGCTGAAGGTGGAAGCCACCGGCTTTGTCACGGCGACCATCTCCGAGATCGGTCTGAACATCGGCGCTCACGTCGATCACGATGTTTCCCTGACGGTGGGCGCGGTGCAGGAGTCGATCACGATCTCGGGTGAGATTCCGCCTATCGACGTGACCAAAACCGACGTCTCAGGCGTCGTTACCAACCAGCAGATCGATACCCTACCCATCAACACGCGGCAGTTCATCAACCTGGCCCTGCTGGAGCCGGGCACGGCGCAGGATTCTTCCCGCACGTTCTACAACAGCGTCCAGATGGGCGGCGCCAGCCACTACTGGTCCAACGGCTTCTCGGTGGATGGCGTGACCAACACCTGGGCCGAGATGGGCGAGCCGCGGCAGAACCTCCCCATGGGCGCCATACAGGAGTTCAAGGTCAACACCATTCAGTACAAGGCCGACCAGGGCCTGTCCGCCGGCGGGGTGGTCAACATCGTCACCAAGAGCGGCACCAACCAGTTCCACGGCGAGGCCTTCGAGTACGCTCGCGACCAGATCTTCAATCGTGACGATCGGTTCACCCAGGCAGCCAACCAGAACGTCGGGCTGACCAAGGCGCCGTTCCGCCGCGATCAATTCGGCGGCGACGCGGGTGGGCCGATCGTCCGCAACAAAGTGCACTTCTATACCGCCTTCGAGCGCACCCAGACCGCTACCGCCTATACCATCTTCATCCCCGGGGCCGCCAGCCAGTTCTACTCCACCTTCCAGGGCGTGCACGACCGGCCCATCCACGACCAGATGTTCAACGCCCGCGTGGACTATCAGCTCAGCAACAGCCAGCACCTGTTCGCGCGCTATTCGCAAGAGTGGAATTTCATCACCTGGAACGGCTGCGGCGGAACTTCCATGATCAACTGCTACGACGGCCAGATTCCGCGGCACGCGCTGGTGGCCGGTCATACGTGGACCCCTACCACCAACGTGGTCAACGAGGTGCGGTTTCAATATGCATTTTCCTCCTACCTGCTGGGCCCCTCGGGCGTTCCCGTTTTCACCCAGTTGGGAACCTATCCGGCGGCGCGCCTGAACGCTCTCCAGACGGCCGTGGTCTTCCCCAGCTTCAGTTGGGGCGACAACTACGCGGACAACGGTGTGGAGAAGCGTTGGCAGGGCAAGGATGACATCAGCGTGGCCATGGGCTCGCATACCCTGAAGCTCGGTATCGACGTGAGCCGCGTGCCCTTCGCCGACGATGCTCCCAACGGTTACGCCGGCCAGTACACCTTCGCGCACGATCACTACTTCAACCCCAGCGACCCGGCGTCCCTGGCCGCGCTCGCCGCTTCGGGTGACGCGACCGTGTTCCTCGCCACGCGCCCGCCGATCTACACCAAGGATCCCACCACCGAGCTGGGCTTCTACATCCAGGATGACTGGAAGGTGCGCAGGAACTTCACCCTGAGCCTGGGGGTTCGCTACGACCGCGAGTTTGGCGCGCTGAACGAATTCCTCAACCCCAGCTCGCTGGCCGGACGGCCTTACAACGCGATTGTGCCGATTCCCGGGATGGGCGATCCGAGCAAGAGGAGCTCGAACAAAAACTTCGGCCCGCGCTTCGGCTTCGCGTGGGACGTCCGTGGCAACAGCAAGGACGTGGTCCGCGGGGGCTACGGCATTTACTATCAGAACCTGCAGACGCTCCAGAACTTCCCCGAGCTGCGCAACTTCGCGCAGTGCTCAGTGCTCATCAACAAGCCGGCGTATCCGGATCCGTTCGGCGGCCAGGACTGGGGCACATTCTGCCAGATTGCCGCTCCCAATCCCACCATCCTGGACCCCAACTATCGCAATCCCTATACGCAGCAGTTCAACCTGGGCTACTCGCGCGAGGTGACGCACGATTTTTCCATCCATTTCGATGGCGCGTACAGCCACTCGCTCCGCGATTACCGCACGGTGGATCTCAATTATCCGGTCAACGGCGTGCGGCCCTATCCGCAGTTCGCCCGCATCTCGGACCACAGCGCTATCGGAGCGGCGAAGTACAAGGCGCTTTACATCCGGGCAGACAAGCGTTTCGCCCGGCGGTACCAGTTCATGGTCTCCTACTCACTCTCCAGCAACCAGGACAATAACCCCGAGGCGCAGGTGACCGTGCCCTCCAACTACGGCCTGGACTGGGGGCCTGCCAACGCCGACCGGCGCCACAACCTGATCGCCAGCGCCTCGGTCCAGTTGCCCTGGCGGTTCACGCTGGGCGCCATTTGGACGGTCCGTTCTGCGTTGCCGTTCAGCGCCATCATAGCCACCACCGACGCGGATGCCATACGCGCCTACGTGCCCGGTACCTCGCGCAACCAGGGGAACCGCGACTTGAGTCTCAGTGCGGTGAATGCCTATCGGGGGACACTCGGGTTGGCCCCGCTGGCATCCTCCAATATCGACAGCAGCCGGCTCAACACCTTCGACGTCAAGCTTTCGCGGACGTTCGCCCTGAAGTCGGAGAAGCGCCGGGTCGAGCTCGGTCTGCAGGTATTCGATCTGTTCGGAACCGAGAACCTGGGTGTGCCTAGCGGCCAGATGACGGCCGGCGGCAACACCACGGCCGCCAATTCGCCGAACTTCGGCAGGATTCTCGGGGTGCTGAACAACTGTTACCAACAGGCGGAGTTGTCCGCGCGGTTCGTATTCTGATCCCGCGTCATTGGGCCCACACCACGTGGGGCTGATCCGCGCGGCGTTCGCCGCTTGGGAGGTCCGCAGGGGTGCGGGAGGGCTTCAGAGCGCGTGGCGGCCGAGTCTTAACGCCCTTGGCGACTGTCTGGCCCCCGGGCGTGCTTTTCTGCTGGCTGGCATCCTCCTTCGAGGAGGTCGCATCCGATGCAGTATGATGAATCTTCTCATACCGCGATGGAGAGACACAGCGTTTTTGCGGTAATGCCAATATCTGAGCGGACCGAGGACTTGTGGCAGCTCGGCATCTACGAGACCTGTACCAGACTCGGTTGGGCTTGCACGCGTGCGGACGCAGTGATGGAGCCGGGGTTCATTGTCAGCCAGATCCAACAACAGTTGAATGCCGCCGACGTGGTAATTGGAGAGGTGACCGAGCGGAATCCGAATGTCTTTTACGAGATCGGGTTGGCCATCCTCACATTTCCGAAGTCGGACGGTTCGTCTCGGACGCAGTGCCAGCCTTCAGAATCCGGTCCGCGGCCTGGAAGATCCGTTGGGCCGACTTCTCGGGAATCGAATCGCCCCGGAGCCAATGCTGGACGTACGCCCGACTAAACTCCGGACCCGGCAGGCCCAGCACCTCACAGCAGATCAGAGCGACGCACTCGGCCTCGACCTCGTGTAGCGAGTTCAACTCTCCATCCGCGTGATGTCCGAGGATCACATGAGCGATTTCGTGGAACAACGTTTTCGCCGGCATGGCTGCAACCGGGGAGACCGCCACCGTCTCCACTCCGGTCGCATAGCCCTGAGCGTTGCCGTTCAGCATCGTGAAGTTCTCTTCGCGGATGTTCAGAGCCGTGAGCGCCGTCGCCTTATCCCACCCAGGAATCGGTTCCGGCTGGTACGGATCGCCCTCGGTCTGGGCGAGGACGAACCAGTTCCGTTTGAAGACGAAGATCGTCCGTGATCCGTTCTGCTGGCCGGCGCCGTCCTCAGGCGTCAGACGGTCCTCCTGCAGTTTCTGATCCCAGTCCTTGGCCTTGATCTGGATCGGCATGCATAGCGTCAGGGCCTTCTCGCCCTTCTTGACATGCCGGCCGAGTTCCTTCCAGCGGCGGAAGCTCGCCAGTGGACCCGGCTCGATGCTGCGATCCCGGCACTGTATTAGGGCCAGAATCTGATTGCCCAGGCTGTAATTCCAGAACCGTGTGTAGGCTTCATGGATTGTGCCCGGTTTGTTGACGGCATCCTGGAGCAACTGCTGCCAAGAGATGCGGACGTTCTCTGCGATTGCTGCGGTAATGGCGACCTCCGGTGCGAGCGTGTGCTGACCGGAAATAGTTATCGCCTGAATTCTGGAGAATTAGCGAACTATTTTCAAATGAAGAGCTTCGACGCTCATCCAGCCTCCATAGGACGAGTGCAGGGCTGAAGTCCGATTCCATCGGCGGTGCCTTCACGGGGCCGCCGCGGGGGGGCCGACCGACCGTAAAGCACGCCCGTTGACGGCCCTCACAGGCTCAAGGCAGCCTTCTTCGGTGCGGGCCGGGGGTGGGCAGCGCCGGTTAAGGGCAGGCCTCAAGCAGCCGCATTTCGCGTCGTTGGGGCGGTGAGCGATGCGACTCCACGTCCGGCCATGTGGACCATGCGAACCCCGGAGCGGCCTTTTGGGACTGCCGTCAGAAATTGCGAGCTGGTACGTTTCCTGAGAAGTTTGGTTCCGCCGGTTTTGCCGGTTTTGCCGGGTGGGTGTAAAGGCGCAATCGACTCACCCAACCACGAGCCTGCATTCCTGGGCGACCACGGGTCGCCACGGTCTCCTCGGCGGACGTTCGCCAAATTTCCCACAACAACTTCCGGCCCGTGTCGAGCGGTGGTGCATCTAGCGCTACGCGGGCCAAGTGACTCACCAGCACCGGCATCATCAAGGCCGGCACCGAGAGCGAAATCGCTTGTTCATTTTTGCTTGCCGCTCCTCCCGTCGCTGTGTTGTCGATCTATCGATTCTGACGGGAGCGTGAAGAAGGCTGGGCTCCTTTCAATCGGGGAATCTTTGTGGTATTCAAGCAATCCTTTGCCAACCATCTTCATCAACAGCTGTTTTGCGCTGTGCCAACGAGCAATGGACCTAACCTGGCGCTGACATTGGCTGACGTTGATCCGGCCGTTAACAACTATGAAGTTCAGGATCGATCGCTCGTCCGCGCTGAGCGTTTTCAGCAAGGACTCACCCAATACCTTCGTTACATCGGTGTCAATCCAAAATCTGCGTTGCTTTACGTTATTCCGAAGCGTGACGCGAACCGTTGCGGCCCCGGCCCCAGTCTCCGTCTGTTTAAACTCCGGAGGCGGCAGGTTCATCCCGGACATCGTGTCGCGCATTCGACGCGTCCCCTCCCCGTGCTCCTTCACTAAATCAAGATAGAACATCGCGTCCATAAGGTGCGGATTGCGCGGGTGATGTGCACCGTAGATATTCTGCGGAGTAATAGAAGGCGGAAACCCTCCGGGGCTCTCGATGACAATCTTGTCATCAAACATCTTGACAAATATGTTCATGTTCTTCAGTCCATAGGACCTATGCACGCACGCGTTGACTAAGGCCTCGAACCACGCGGCACGAGGATACTCCGACGCACTGAAAAATTTGCCATCATCCCCTAGCCGCGAAAACTCCCGAAGTTGGGATTCAATCACACGAGCTGACTCTTCTATTAAATTGGGAATCGGACCCTCTATTGAAACATCCTTCACAACATTGTATCGTTCGCCAGAAAGCTCAATTTCTCCGTCGAACCGCAAAAAACGGACCTTGCATCCTGGAAACGGTCCGAGTGGACTCTTAGCGAACAGAACAACGCACGCATTGTTGGGAACAAATCCGTCGCGCCTCGTCTTACCAAGATGACGATGTTCCCTCGGGGGTCACTTCAAAACCGGCCATAGAGGGTCACTTCAAAACCGGCCAACGGACCATCATCCTGGACAGACCTGTTTTACCTTACCGGCTGGCTGTTTGGCAAGGCCAGTTTGATCCAGTTCGGGCATTCTGCAAAACCTGATTCCAGTCCTCCCCTTCGTCCGCCGGCAGGCGGGTTTCGAAGATCAAATCGC
>JAIQFL010000177.1 GCA_020073365.1 Terriglobia bacterium
AATGACGTCCCAACTTTGGACCATTTCCCGTTCCACGCCGCGCCCCATGCCGGCTATCTGCATAGCCAGGAGAACGGCACCAACGGAAAAGGCACGGTGACCGGCCAGTAACCGCCGATCCTTTCAGAGGGGTCGGCCCAGTCCGGCCCCCAGGAGATCCGAAATTCATGAGAACTCTTGCCAGCATTCTTCTTCTGTGCGGCGCTACCGCTTGGGGGCAGCCCTCATCCGCCGACCGCATTCTGGGAGCTCTCTCCGACCGCTCCCTCGCCGAACAGGTCTCCGGGATGAAGACCGACGATCGCATCGCCATGTACAGCCTGATGGCCAAAACAAAGCAGGATGACCTGCATTACCAGGTTCTGCTGGCCGGCGCGTATGTGCAGAAGACGCGGGAGACCACGGACTACTCCTATCTGGAGCGCGCCGCTTCCGTTCTGGACAGCGTGATCTCCACGGACAACGCCAACTACGAAGCGCTCCGCTTGCGGGTTGAGACCCAGTTGGAGCGTCACCAGTTCGCCCAGGCGGCCGAGTCGTCGCGGCGTCTGATCAAGATCGCTCCGGCGGATCCGTGGAATTGGGGGACGCTCGGAGATGCCCTCACCGAAAGGGGCGAATATAATGACGCTGCCGAGGCCTATCAGAAGATGGTGACTCTGCGGCCGGATCTGGCCAGTTATAACCGCGCCGCGCATTTCCACTTTCTGTTCAACGACGCCGCCGGCGCCATCGAGATCATGAAGCGGGCCATTGACTCCGGCAGTTCCTCGCCTGAAAACGTTGCCTGGTGCATGGTGGACCTTGGCAACATCTATCTGAAAACCGCCCAGATTCCTCAAGCCGGCCAAAGCTTCACGGATGCCCTGCGCACGTTTGCGAACTATCACCCGGCTTATGCGGGTCTCGGAAAAGTGCTCGCCGCGCGGGGCGATTGGAAGGGCGCGATTGAAAGCTACCGGCGCGCGCAGGAGATCACACCGCTTCCGGATTACGCTGCGGCTCTCTACGACCTCTACCAGAAGACCGGGCAGGAACTGTTGGCCAAGAAGCAAATGGAATTGCTGGATGCCATCGACCGCGTTTCCCGCGCCACCGGCGAGACCGCCAATCGCAACCTGGTATTGGCGTTCGCCGACCACGATATCAAGCTGGACCGCGCCCTGGAGTTGGCCAAGGGGGAGTTGGAATTCCGCAAGGACATTTATAGCTACGATGCGCTCGCCTGGGCGCTCTACAAGAACCATCGGTACGCCGAGGCGCGGGAGTATATGGACAAGGCGATGGCCCTCAAAACGCCGGAGCCCATGTTCCGTCAACACTCCGAAGCGATTTCTCGAGCATTTGAAAGGGCTGCCAAATGAAAAGTTGCATTCTGCTGTTCGTATCCGTGCTGGCCCTTGCCGCCGAACCACCGGCGGCGGTCCGGCTGTTCGACGCGAAACTGCATCCTACGCAGCGTGCCAATGCCTGCTTCGAGCTGCGAGGGAAAGCCGACCTCGACACGGTCGGCGCGTTGGGCCGCGCGATGGAGGATCCGGAACTGCTCGCCTGCGCGGCCGAGAACCTTCGCCTCGCCGGCGCCATCGATGCGCTGAAGCAGGCGCTTGCCAGCCCTTCCGCCGAGGTGCGCGCGGCGGCCGCCCGCGTGCTCGGGAGCTTCCAGAAACCGGAATTGCTGGCAAGCCTCAACCAGGCGGCCCAGGATGAGAATGCGCTCGTCTCGACCAACGCGCTGGCGGGGTTGAGCCAATATCGGGATGCCGCGGTGGTTCCCTACCTGGCTGCGCTCTCCCGGAAGGGCGGCATGACCGGTGACATGGCATTGGATCGCCTGGCGCAGATCGACCCCGGCGCAGCGCTCCAGGTTGCCCGTGAGCTGCTGGCCAGTTCTCAAATACCGGACCAGTTGTACGGCATTCGAGTGATCGGGGCAACGGGGAATTCGTCGGATCTGCCGGCGCTCCAGAAGATTTTCGCCGGCAGTCGCGAAAGCCTGGCCCAACGCGGCCGAGGATTCGGCTTGATGCCGCCCATCAATCTGTCGCGCGCGGCCGAGGGCGCCATCGCCGCGATAAAGGAGCGCGGAAAATGAAGGACAGCTCCCTGAGTCTGAGAACATGTGAAAACAATTATGGCCACGGATTAACACGGATCAACACGGATAAGCAAAGACGGGACTTATCCGACTTATCCGTGTCCATCCGTGGCCCAATCCGTTTTGTTCACGCCTTCTGACCCGGCCCCAGGGTAGGCACCGAATCGCTGGAACAAGTACGCCCCGCGGTACGTACTGACCTGCAAAGGAGTCCGTGCCTATGCGTGTGATGTGTCAAATTGCTATGGCGGCCACCCTCGCTGGGGGAACCGCCTTCGCCGATGACTGGGCCAAGACCTTTGCGGTCGGGACCAGGCCCGAGATCCGCGTTGAAACCGATGACGGCTCCGTCAGGATACGTCCTGGTGAGGACACAAAGATTGTCGCCCGTGTCACCACACTCGGCTGGAAAATCGCGCCTGGAGAAGTACAGGTGCGTGAGTCCCAGACCGGCGACCGGGTGGAACTGATAGTTCGCATTACCCATCGGCCCTTTACCTTCAATTCCAGCGGCCGCTGGATCCGGGTCGAGTTGCAGGTGCCGCGCCAGATCCGCTCGGATGTGCGGACCGGCGATGGCAATATCGACATCCAGGGCCTGGATGGCGAGACCCGCTTGCACACTGGCGACGGTCGCATCGATGCGGGCCCGCTGGACGGATCGCTGAGCGCCGAGAGTGGCGACGGCCACATGCGTGTGCGCGGCCGCCTCGACCTGCTGACGTTGCATACCGGGGATGGAAGCATCGAGGCCGACGTGCTTCCCGGGTCGAAGATGAGCTCGGGTTGGCGCGTGGAAACCGGGGACGGCAGTGTGACCATGCGGCTCCCTCGCGATTTCGGAGCGGACCTGGAATTACATACGGGCGATGGTCACATTACGATGGATCTGCCGGCGTTGAACGCCGTCAGCGAAAAGCAGGGCCAGGATGTACACGCCAGGCTCAATGGCGGCGGCAAGGCTTTGTCCGTACGGACTGGTGACGGCTCCATCCACATCGGCCCGCTGTGAGACGCCATGGGGGTTTGTATTGCTTGGCGCACGGTGGTGGCGCAGGTGGATAGGGCAGCCACGCCGGCTGCCCCACGAGTGCAGGCTCTATCCCAGTAACTTCCAAAGTAGAAACAGCATCCCGGCGGCCAACCCCACACCGGCATGATATTCTTTGTTGGTTAGATATAGGGCCACCTGAAAAGGATTCGGATTTCTTTGCGGAAGTGGCCTGAGTCGCGGAAAGAGCGCGGGAACCTGCGCGGCGTAGGCGGCATATTCCGGAAAGAGGCGCCGCAGATGTTGTTCCTCGAGTTGGATTACCGGCAGGTAGACCAACAGGAATACGGCAGCGAACAAAACGCCGAGCCACAGGCTGCGGCAGGCGATCACCAGGCCCGTTGCGACCAGCAGCGTCCCTACGTAGAGCGGGTTGCGCGTGTAGGCGTAGGGGCCGCCGGTGGCGAGTTGCCGGTTCTTGGCGAGCGATCCGGCGGCCCAGGCGCGGAGGCCCAGTCCCAGAACGGAAATCGGCAGGCCGACCGCGAGCGAACCGGCGGTTGGCTGGGAAAGCCAGGCGAACACGATGACGATGAGGAATCCGCTGGGGACGCGAAGCCTGGCCACCAGGTCGGCATAGGGCTTGGGGAACTGGACCATCAAACCAGGCACCCGGCAGGGTGGCGGCGCTCGCCCAGTACCAGGCGCAACGTTTCGAAGACCTCGCCGGCGGAGATGCGTTTCATGCTCTCGTCGATTGAGGCGCCGCGCTTGTATGTGGTGGCGGCACTAGGCGCGCGCAGTACTTTGAGCGAATCGCAGTAGGGGCCATTGCGTGCCGGGTCGGTGGGGCCGAAAATGGCCACCCCGGGCTTGCCCAGGGCGGCCGCCAGGTGAAGCGGTCCACTATCCACGCCCAGCACCGCGGCGGCGCGGCGGGTGGCGTCGATCAGGCCCGGCAGACCGGACCAGTGCGGTAACGCATTTCCCGCCTGGGGGAACGAGGAGCCCGGCGGGCCGTTGACGACCAGCGGAATACGCAGTTCGCGGCGCAAACGTTCGGCGAGGACGCCGTAGCGCTCACCGGGCCATTGCTTGGCGCGCCAGCCGGCCAGCGGGCATGCCAGCACGAAATCGCCGGCCGGGAGATCGCCCTCCGGACAGCCGGGAGGCAGCGGAAAGCTTCGCAGGGCGCTAGCGGCGCCCGCCGCGGCGGCGAGATCGAGGTTGCGGTCCACCACATGCACGGCTTGGCTGAGCGTCTTGTCGGAGTAGAACAGGGCGGCAGCTCGTTCGCGCAGTTGCGTGTGATGGAAACCGAAGATCCGGTCTGGGTTTGCGGCGGAGGCGGACAGCGCCGATTTCATGAGGCCCTGGAAATCGATGGCGAGATCGTAGCCCTCGGCGCGCAAGGCCCGCCAACTCCGGAAGAGGCCGGCGGGGGTATCGCGGTGAAGAAGCACGAGGCGGTCGATGAACGGGTTGCTTTCCAGAAGGGGCGCCCACTGCGGCTCCACGATCCAGGTGACCCGCGAACCCGGGAAGCTATGCTTCAGAGACGCGACGGCCGGCAGCGTGTGAATGATGTCGCCCATGGCGCCGAGCCGGACCACCAGGATTCGGCTGAGCGCGAGGTGTACCATCGACAACCATTCTACTGAGTCCCAGGTGGGGCAGGCGCTTCCGCCTGCCATTCTTTCACAGGCTCTGTGCTACGGACTCAGTGACCCACGCAGAAAAGCGGCTGGTTACTCTGGGCGGTGCCAATCGTTACCTGTAGTGGCAGATCGCCGGCGGGCAGGCTGGGCACCTGGAAATCGACCTGCATCAAACCCACTGACGTTGGCGTCATGCCGGCGAAGATCAGGGGCGCCGCAGTTCCGCCGAGGGTCACGGTGGTGGTCAGCGTTTCGGATGAGAGCGGCAGGGTGGGCGCCACCGCGCCGGTCGGGATGGGGTTGTCGAGCGGGCCAGAGCCTATCAAATACGCGGTGGCATATGTGCCCACGGCGGCGCAGTTGGAGGACGAGTTAGTGCTGCCATCCTGGTTCTGCGCCACCGCGCGATTAGCCCGGTAGATGAGGATGCTGGGGGCAGCCGCCTGGACGTTCATGGGCGCAGGCCCGCTGGAGGTTCCGTTCGAAATCACCGCAGTGGTCGCGGAGCCGACCGCAGTGGAATAAGGCACCTGCAGGATGATCAGGCTGGGACTGACATAAACCAGCGGCGCGGGTATTCCGTTGATGGCGACCTGAACCCCGCCCAGAGTGACCGGCAGCGTGGCCGCGTCTGCCGGGGCGCTCACCGGGAGGGTCGCGAGATTGGACCCGTAGACGTCCACCAGAGAGCCGGGCGATACGTTAGGCGAAGTGCCTCCATGAATCACAATGCCGCCGTTCGAGATCTGGACCGATCCCGGCGGGGGCGCGAACAGCCCGGCCACCGCCTGCCAGGCTGGTTTGGGCTGAAACTGCTGATCGAAGAGCAGCGCCGCGCCAAACCCAGGGTAGGCGCCCGGAATCCAGGAGTTCGCATCGGAAACGCCCCACGTCAGCAGCGCCGTGCAGTTGGAATTCGCCAGGCACGCCGAAGCCACGTTCTTGTAGACTGTGGCCTGAGCCGCCAGATCGCTGGCAGATGCCGGCACAGGCACGCGCACGTCCATTTCGGTGATGTGCACTTCGAGTCCTAACGCGCCCAAACGCTTGATGTTCGCGGAAATGCTGTCCACGCTGGGAGCGCCGGTCGTGGTCGTGTGCATCTGGAGACCGACTCCGTCGATCGGCACGCCGCGGCTGATCAGCCCCTGCACCAGATTGTAGACGGCATCCGACTTCGCGCCCAATCCTTCGCCTCCGGTGTCGTTGTAGAACAGCTTGGCGAATGGGTCGGCATCATGCGCCCAGCGGAACGCCTGGTCGATGTAGCCACTGCCGAGCGTAGTCAGCCAGTAGGATGGCTGCGGGTCGTAAGGCGGGCCATAGGCGATGGCCTCATTCACCACGTCCCAGGCGATCAGCTTGCCTTTGTAGCGCCCGGCCACGGTGACGATGTGATCCTGCAGGATCTTGGCGGCCTCGTCGCTGGAAAACTTCCCATTGGTAAGCCATGCCGGTAGGTCCTGCTGCCAAACCAGGTTGTGCCCGCGAATCTTCATGCCGTTGGCTTGAGCGAAGGCCACTATTTGGTCGGCGGCGCAGAAATTGTATTGATCGCGCGCCGGCTCGGTCTCGGCGAACTTCATGGCGTTTTCCGGAACCACCAGGTTGAACTCGCCGCCCAACGTGCGTGCATAGGCATCTATCGAAAGGAGGCTGGGATTGACGGCCGCTCCCACCAGGAAACCGCGTTGGCCGGCCAGATCCCGAAGCGCGGAACCCGTGCGCGGGATCACCTGGAGATAGGACGAAGACAGGCTGACCTTGGATGATCCGCCGGCCGGAACCGCGGCGGCCAACGCCAGGACCGTGAGCGTATTCTGCGGGGCGGCGTTGAAGCCCAGGTAGACCTGGCCCGAACCGAAGATGCCGGGGTCTGCCAGGCGTCCCGCCTCCGAGCCGTTCACAAAGACTACGATCTGGGAGCCGATGCGCGCGACTTCCAGGTTGATCGGATCGCCAGCGCCCGGCGGAAGTGGAAACCCCGTGGCTACGGCGTTGGGAGAATCTCCCATCCAATAGTTGACCGAGATGGAGCCGTTGGCAGTGCCCACGTCGAGCCGCTTGAGTCCGGTCCAGAAGGCCGTGCCGGTCTGCAACGTGCCGACCAGGGTCAGGAACGTGCCGGTGCTGGCAGGCGCCGAGAGAGTGGCAAGCACGCTGAAATCGCCCTGCACCAACAGCCTGGGGCCCGAAGTGTTGATGGGAGTCACGTAGGATGCGGCGGCCGTGATCGTGAGAGAGTTTGGGTTCGCCGTGACCTGCGAAACGCAACTCCAGCTACCAGCTTGAATCAGATCCTCGGCGCCGGGCGCGAAGGTCCATCCGGAGCGGGGCGATAAGGCCGCTGCGTGACAGTCGGGCGCGCCCCAGAGGCCGACCAGCGCCAGGAACGCGAGTGCGATCCGCCGCGGTCTGCTCCGAAACAACCACATCGGAAAATCGGAGAGACTTGTTGCAAACAAGACGCGTACCGGATACTGGGCCGCTTCTGGTAAAAGCCAGATAGAGTGATGGCCGGGCAGAAGCAGCTTCCTCATTATCTCTCACCGGTGTTGTGGCGGTGACTCAGACCGTGAACCGGGTCCGAACGTGGTCCCACAGCTCCTGCAAACGCCGTTCGTCGGCTTCCTCCATGTGGATCACGAGGGCGGGCCGCAGCAAACGGATGAGGCCGTCCAACTCGGCCGCACTGGCAACTACCACGTAGTCGACGGCCCGCAACGCGGCCACCAGTTCGGCGCGGGCGCGCTGCGAGAGCAGTTCGCCGGCGCGCGGCAGGACCACCGCAATTAACGCCCGCGCACTGGTGCGGTCGCGCACCTGTTGCAACTCGCGCGCGTGTTCGGCGCGGAGAATATCGAACGTGCCGGACACCATGGCGAGCGGGCGCACGGGGATTTCAGCCGCGGCGGCGAGGGTCAGGATCTTGCTTCTTGTGTCCACGCGGGGGCGGATTCCTCCCAGAGCTCCAGTGCGACCTTGGCCACGCGAGCGGCGGTGACGCGCGTCATGCAGCGGTGATCGATGGGGCACTCGCGGAGCAGGCACGGGCTGCATTCGGCATGCTCTCGGACCACACGCGCCAGCGGACCGGTAGGACCGGTAGTGGTGTCGTCAGTGGCGCCGAACACCGCCACCGTGGGGACTCCCAGAGCCGAGGCGACATGCATAGCCCCGGAATCGTTGGTCAGGAAGAGCCGGCAGGCAGACGTCAGGTCGATGAATTCGCGAAGGGTGGTTTCCCCGGCGAGGTTGCGGGCTTCGATGCCGGATTGACGAAGTTCGGAGACGACTTGTTCGCATAGCGGGCGTTCGGAGGAAGAGCCGAAGACCAGGACGAGGGGACACATGGGCAGGAATGTCCCTGCTACCTGGGCGAAACGCTCGGGGAGCCAGCGCTTGGCGTTGCCGTAGGCAGCGCCTGGACTGATGCCCATCACCGGACCGGAAATGCCCATTGCGGCCAGGTGGGCTGTGCCCGACTGGCGTGCCGCTTCGATGCCCCCCAGGCGGATGGCGCCGGTCTGGGGGAAGCGCTCGATCATCCCGGCACGGCGCATCAGCTCCAGGTAGTAGAAACGCTGGTGACGCGGGATCTCGCCCGGTTCGGGAACCCGAATGCGCTGGGTGAGCAGAAGTCCGCGGGCATCACGGTCATAGCCGATCCGTTCGGGGATTTGGGCCAGCCACGCCATGAGCGCGGCGTCAAAGGCGTTTTGCAGGAGGATCGCGCCGTCGAAACGGTCTTCGCGCAGGCGCGCCGCGAATTCGCGTTTGGCGCCGAGTCCCTTCTGGACGGTATAGGGGATGACGCGATCTATGGCCGGCTCTCGGGCGTAGAGATCGGCAACCCAGGGACGCGCAACCACCGCGATGTGCGCATGAGGGAAAACCTGGCGGACGGTGCGGATGGCGGGCAAAGACATTACGGCATCGCCCAGCCAGTTGGTGGCGCGTACCAACACCTTCGACATAGAGGATGGGTTGAAGGCCACTTCTCTCCAGGATAGCAGTGGAGTGTGTGCCGCTTCGGACATTCATTGGGCGACAAGGCGGATGCCGGACTGCCCCAATTCGGTGGGACAGACGATCGGGTTTCGTCGTCTGTCACCACGGGGCCAGGGGGCCTGCGCCGACCAGGGGTCCACCCAACGATCCACTCCGCGACCGTTCAAGACGGGTAGTCGCCGGCAATATAGCTGTGCAAGTGACCGATAGTTTCGGCCTGCGCGGAGATCGTGGCGCGTACCAGGTCGCCGATCGATACCACGCCCACAACATCGTCTCCCTCCAGCACGGGAAGATGGCGAATTCGATGCTCTGTGATGATTCTCATGCACTCCTCCACCGTGTAGTCCGGCGTCACGCTGATCACCGGGTATGTCATGATCTCGCGAACCAGGGTGTGTTTGGAGGAATGCCCTTGCAGGATGACCTTGCGGGCGTAGTCGCGTTCGGAGACGATGCCCGCCAGGTGTCCTTCCGAGAGGACCAGCAGGGCCCCGACTCCTTTGTCCGCCATCGTGGCGATGGCCTCAAAGACGGTTGCGTCCGGGGCAACGGACCAGACCGCGCTGCCCTTGCTGTTCAGAATGGAAGCCATGGTTTCGGACATGGTTCTCCTCCTTCCGTAGATCGAGATTAGCACTGCATCTGCCGAATTGGCGAATGTCGTTTGCGGAACGTGACAAATACCACATTGCCAGTTCCGGCCTCACGGTGGAAGATAAACTGCTCGAACTGATTCGGAGAGAGGGGGTTTCTCAATGACGCAAGGGACGAAGAAGTGCGCACATCCGGCCTGCAATTGCCCGGCCGGCGAGAATGGCAAATATTGCAGCCAGTACTGTGAAGATGCGGCCGGAACTACGGAGATCTCCTGCAACTGCGGCCATTCCGGTTGTGCGGTGAGTGAGAGCCAGCCAGTCATGACCGCCAGGTCCTGACCGCGCGGCGGGCCAATCACTCGTATCTCAACGCCAACATGGGGTCGACGCGTGCGGCGCGGGTGGCTGGGATGTAGCCGGCGAGGACCGTGGTTCCGAGGATCACGATCCCGACCGCACTCAGTGTCGATGGATCGAAGGGCTCCAAGCCGAACAGCAAGCTCCGTATGGCTCCCGCGGAAGCCATCGAGAGCGGCACTCCGATCGCAATCCCGCCGAGTACCAGCGCCAGTACTTGCCGGAGAATTGCCCACATCACCGCGGTTCGGGGCGCGCCTAGTGCAAGCCGGATGCCGATCTCCCGAGTACGCTCGACCACCGCGTAAGCCAGTCTTCCATAGAGACCAACGGCCGCCAGCAACAACGCGAAGCCGCCAAACCACGCCGAGAGGGCCGACGCCATGCGCTCTCGAACCAGGGTTGCGTCCACGCGTTCTTCCAGCGTGCTCAACGAGAAGACCGGGACATTCGGCGCAGTCTCGCGAAGCTCGTGCCGCACCAGGCTTGCGATCCTGTCCGGATCGCCCGAGTATCGGATGCCGAAGAACAATTCCTCCCAGGTATCTCGCATCTGCCAATAGGGCCGGTAGACCATCGGTTGCGCGGATTCGCGCAAACCTTGGTATCGCGTGTCTTTGACCACGCCCACGATCTCCATGGACGAGTGACCGATCTCGATCCGCTGGCCCAGTGGACTCCTGCCCGGAAACAGGCCTCGCGCAACGCTTTCGCCGATCACGGCCACCCGCGCCGAGCGGTCGTCGTCCCGAGGACTCAAGTCGCGCCCCACCAAAAGAGGAATGCCCATGGTTTCGAAAAATCGGGGACCTACGCTGTTTACGCTGACCTCGATTCCATCGGATGGCTGCCCTCCCGCGAGCGAGGCTCCCGCGGTGTAGGAAACACCGCCCAGTGGTGTGTCCATCGACAGGGTTACCGACTGCACACCACGCAGTGCGCTGACCCGGCCGTAGAGGTCTCCATAGAGTTGGCCGGCTCGCAATCCGTCATAGCCGCTCAACGGCGGACGTATGCTCATGAGCAGGACGTGGTCCTTCCGAAAGCCGGCGTCCACTTCCCGCAGTTTTCGCAGGCTGCCTAGCAGAAGTCCGGCACACACCAGCACGACCACGCACAGAGAAACTTGCGCGACGATCAAGGCCCCCGTCAATCGTCTGGGTCTGCCAGGGACCAGCCGGGCTCCGTGAAGGCTGGCCGCGGTCGTCGAACGAAGCGCCGGCGCAATGCCGAAGACCAGCCCCGTGGCGAGGCTCAGGACTGCCGTAAAAATCAAGGTGCGCGCGTGTAGCGTCAGATCCACCGCAATCGGAGTGCGGCCGCGGGACATCAGCGCGACCAGCAGGGGTCCTCCCCACTAGGCCAGCGCTACGCCGCATGCCCCGCCAATTACGGCGAGCAGCATGCTCTCGGTAAGCAACTGGCGCAACAGCCGGCCCCGGGTTGCGCCCAGGGAAATCCGGAGACCGATCTCCTGCCGCCTCGCGGTGGCCCGCGCCAAGAGCAGGCTGGCGAGATTCGCGCAGGCAACCAGCAGCACCAGGGCGACGGCGCCCATCAGGACGCGCAGGGGAAGCGCAAACTCGCGCCGCAGATCGTAAAGGCCCTGGCCGCCCGGCAGTACGTCCAGGTAGGAGTCCGGAGCGCCGCGACGCCGTGTAGAGGCCGCCTGCAGTTGGCTCCACAGGACCGACATGTTGGCCTGCGCCTGCGCGAGCGGTACGTGTGGTTTCGTGCGTCCTATCAAGCGCAGCCACCGGGCATCCGGCGAGTTCAACAACGGCGTGCCGGGCATGATCACGGCTTGCATTGTCAGCGGAACAGTGATGTCGATCTCTTTGCCCGGTTCCAAGCCAGAGAAATTCGGATCGGTCACGCCAACAATCGCGAAGGGATGGCCCTGAAGTTCGATGGTCTGCCCGATCGTGCCGCGGTCCCCGCCAAGTGCGCGCTGCCAATAACCGTAGCTCAAGACGGCCACGGGACCTGCGCCGGCCGCCAGGTCGTCTTGTGGGGTCAGCGTGCGTCCGATAATGGCGCTCACGCCGAGCACGGAAAAGTAATTGCCGGAGACAAGCTGGCCGTTGGTCAACTGCGATTCGTCATGGATTGCCGTCCGGATACGCCAGGGACGAAACGCGGCCAGCCCCGTAAGCGCGCTGCTTTGGGCGAGTGTTCGAAATGCCGGCGATGAAAGCGAAAAAGACTGCTGCGGGCCGACCCGCTCCGCCATGAGCACAAGTTCCTCCGGCGAAGGAACAGGAAGGCTGCGGAGCAGTATGGTATCCAGGAGGGTGAACATGGCGGTGTTCATCCCGATTCCAATCGCCAGCGAGAACACCGCCGTGACCGTAAAGGCCGAACTCTTGCGCAGCAGCCGCAGCGCGTACCGGACGTCCTGTGCAAGTCGTTCGATGGATCCCCAGCCCCACGCCGCTCGCGTGTCCTCCTCCACGAGCGTGGCGTTGCCAAATAGCCGCCGGGCCGCGAAACCGGCATCCGCCTCGGCCAGGCCGTTACGTCTTTGCTCGTCGGCTTCGGCCTGTAAATGCGACTCAATCTCGCGCCGGAGATCCTGCTCCCTCGATGTACGCCGCCACCAGCTCATATCACCCCGCCCCGGCCGGACAGCCCGTTAAGCCTGTCTGTGGGGCGGCCAATTCTGGCCGGGCCCACGGGGCACCCCCGGCCCTTCCGGCCGGCTGGACCCGCCGGAAAGCGGGTCGCAGCCTGAAAAGGCTACCCCACAGGGTAGACGGTCTACCAAGATTTTGGTTAGCCAACCTCAGTGCAAGCTTCACCCTCCAAATATGATCTTGATATCACGCTGGAAGACGCGGCTGCGATGCGGGACCTCATGAGCCAGATGGTATCCTAGCACCAAGGACGCGACGAAGGGAATATGACGTCACAAGAGAGGTTCGAGCGCATCGAAGCTAACTTGCAGGCAGTCACCGAAACATTAGGCGTGCTCGCCAGCTCGCAGGTGAGCTGGCGGGAGGACATGAAACGGGCGATGGACAGGTTGATCGAAGCCCAAGTGTTGAACCAACAATCGTCGGCGCGGTTAAACGAATCCGTGTCTAAGTATGTGGATGCGGCCGAAGCGCGCACGAAACGTCTGGAAGAAAACCTGGATGCTCTGATCCGCGCAATCACCGCCGAGCACAGTAACGGTAAGGGAAAGCGGTGACACTCGGAGAGATCGTCCAACGATTGCAAGATGCGCAGACCCTCCTCCTGGTAGAATCTCCCTGATGACCAGGCTTGCTTGTGGAATCGCCCTGGCCGCGATGGCTGCTTCCTGGTGCCTCGCCGCCGAAACCCGGTTCGAGATCTCTTATCCGGCGGCCGCCAACGCGGGACCGATCACCGGCCGGGTCTTCATCATGATCTCGCGGAACAACCAAAGGGAACCGCGGCTCCAGATTTCACGCATCGGTGTACCGTTCTTCGGCCGCGACATCGAGAAGCTGGCGCCGGGTCAGGCCGCGGTGATCGATGCCGGCGATCTGGGCACTCCCGTGGAGAGCCTCGCGGCCATCCCGCCCGGGGACTACTTCGTTCAGGCTTTCATCAATGTCTATTCCGAGTTCCGGCGGTCCGATGGCCACGTCCTGTGGATGCACGATGACCAATGGGAGGGGCAGCGCTGGAATCGCTCGCCCGGCAATCTCTATAGCGCTGTCACGCAGGTCACGCTGGATGCCTCCAAGGGATATCGCATCCCGCTGGTTTGCGATCGGGTCATCCCGCCCGTCCAGGTTCCAGCCGACACCGAATGGGTGAAGCGTTTCAAGATTCAGAGCCGGATCCTCACCAAATTCTGGGGACGCCCCGTCTATCTGGGCGCCACCGTTCTGCTGCCGCGCGACTACCAGACCTCCACCGTGTCCTATCCGGTGCTGTACGAGCAGGGCCATTTCGGACTGGGAGCGCCGCTCGGCTTCCCGCAGGGGCCTGGACAGGGAAGGGGATCGGCACGGGGACCGGGCCTGGTTCAGGCACCCGGAGACGAACCAGGTCCCGCGCAGGGAAGAGGCGGCGGTAGGGGGCAGGAGTTGTATGGCGAGTGGATGAAGGACAACTTCCCGCGTATGATCGTCGTCACACTCCAGCATCCCAACCCTTATTTCGACGACTCCTACGCAGTGAATTCCGTGAATGTGGGCCCCTACGGCGACGCCATCCATCAGGAGCTGATTCCGGAGATCGAGAAGCGCTTCCGCGTCATCAGGCAGCCTTGGGCGAGAGTGCTCTCAGGCGGCTCGACGGGCGGCTGGGAGGCGCTGGCCCTGCAGGTCTTCTATCCCGACTTCTACGGCGGCACGTGGGCCTATTGCCCGGACTCGGTGGACTTCTCCGACGTGGAGGGCATCAACGTGTATAAGGACACCAACGCCTTCTACAAGGAGATCGACTGGCGCCGCGAGCCCACCATCAATAGCCGCGAGATCAATGGCCAGGTTCGTTCGACGTCGGAACAGCGCAACCACTTCGAGTTGGTCAATGGCACTCACGGGCGGTCTGGCGAGCAACTCGACATCTGGTCGGCGGTTTTCGGCCCGATCGGCACGGACGGCTATTTTGAGCCGCTGTTCGACAAGCGCACCGGCGTGATGAATCCCGAAGTCGGTCAATACTGGAAGGAGCACTACGACATCCGCTACCACCTGGAGAAGAACTGGTACCAGCTCGGGCCCAAGCTGGTAGACCAGGTGCATGTCTTCGTCGGCGATGCCGACAACTTTTTCCTCAACAACGGCGTGCACCTGCTCGAAGACTGGATGAAGACCACCAAGGATCCGCACTACGAAGGCTACTTCGTTTACGGGGCGATGAAGGGTCACTGCTACAGCGGGCCGGAGAATTCCGCTGACCGCCTCAAAGAAATGGCCCAGCATATCCTGAGCAAGATGCCCGCCGGCACGGTGGCCGGATGGTGGAAGAACTGAGCACGGGCGCCAGCTATGGGCAAATCGCATCATGTGAAGTGGGATGAGAAGGCCACCGCCGCGGCCAACGCACGCCAGAAGCTGCCTCGCCTGGTGACCCGATATTTTGCCGACGTACGCGAGATGCTGGCCAAAGACCCCAAGCCAGCCGAGTTGCATCGGCTCAGGCTCGCCACCAAGCGGCTGCGCTACACCCTGGAACTGTTCCGGCCGTGTTATGGCCCGGGACTGGAAACGCGCATGGCCGAATTGCGGGAGATTCAACAGTTGCTCGGGGACGTGAACGATAGCGCCGCGGCCGCGCGTCTGCTGGCGAAGTCCATGCGTGAGAAGGCGCAGCAGGCGCGGGTGGACAAGTTCCTGGAGGAGCGGGCCGAGCGAAAGGCCAAGGAGTTCCGCAAACATTGGGAGGAAGTATTCGATGCTGCCGGGAAGGAGCGATGGTGGACCGCGTATCTGGGACGCGAGGCGCGGACACCCGGCCGCCGCGTGTGATGCTGTGTAGCGCCGCTTCACTGTTGTTCACGTTTGTGCAAGCATCCGGCGGGGTTAGGTCCTTTATTGCGGCGGCTGGGCAGGACCGACGGAGAGCGTCACAGGCATGTGGCCGGGTCCGTTCCCCCATAACGGAAGACTCTGGACAATCGGCTGGCTGTCCGGGCGGACGATCGCGCGGATCAATGGAACTTGCCCGGGGATGCCTGGAAACGCGCCCGTTGAGGCGGATAGATTGGTGAGCCCGGAAACCCGAACCGGAACGGGGCGGAGGGATCGAACCCGTTCGCGGGGAGGGTTACGACCGAGCCGCGGTGCGCGGGGTTCGCTGGCGAGTTCAACGTGCCATCCTCATTGAGCGCGAGCGCCTGGCCCGTGCCGGTGTTGTCCGCCGAGTAGAGCGCAAGCTGCGCCGGGCCGATGCTCATGAGCACTTCATTCGAACGGCCGCCGCCGGGCGACTGCACCGAGACGGCCACCAAACCGCCGCCGGGAATGGAGGCCGGCGGGACGGCGAGGATCTCGCCCGCGGCGACGGCAAGTGGACTGACGCAGTCCTGGTGGAAGCAGACCTGTGAGTCCGGCAGGAAACCCGCGCCCTGAAGTGCTACGCGCTGGCCCGGAGCGAGTGGCATGCCGATGCGGCTGGCGGCGTTTAGAATTGAATCGAGACGCGGCTGCAGGTTACCAGCGTGGGAATAATCCAGCCGAAAGATGAGAATGTCCGAGTCCGGCGTGGCGGTACAGCATGCGCCGCTGGAGGGGCTCGGTCCCACATTGTGGCCGGCTATGACGGGATTGCCCGCCGGGTCCAGCGCGACCGCCATTGCATCCATCTCGCGCCCATCGCTGATGTAGGTGGAGAAGGCGATATCCGAGCCATTCGGAAGCAGGGCGGAGAGGAAGCCGGTTTGGCCGAATGACGGCAGCGACGATCCCTGTAGGGGCAGTTTTGTCGGAAACGTGCGCGATGTGGTGTGCCCGGCAGCGTAGACGGTTCCATCCGGAGCCACGGCAAGTGAACGAGCAACATCCCAGCCGTCGCCGCCCAGGTATGTCGAATAAAGAAACTGGCTAAGGTCCGGATTGAATTTAGTGACGAAGGCAGGGGTGGCCGAGCAGGCGTAAGACCCGACGTTGTTGTCCCACACCCAACCGCATTCCGTCGGCGGCAGTTCAGTCTGAAACGCACCCGCGGTGGTTGCGAAAACCAGCGTGTCGGTGCCGCCGCCGACGTACAGGTTTCGGTTGGCGTCGACAGCCACGGCATTGACGGCATTTGGGCAGCAGGACTTCGTCGAGAACAGCATAGTCGAGGTTACGAGATCCGTCGCATCGGCGTTGAGCCGCCAGATGTACGTACCTCCCACATACGCTCTGCCATCCGAGTCCACTACGATGGCGTTCGCGACAAGGGGCATACTGGCTGGAAAGCCAATATTCACCACGCTATAGGAACCCTCGGCCAGAAACGTCCCATAGATAACGCGCGCTCCCGACGGATCGAGCTTCAGCACGAAGGGCCCGCCCCCGGCGGGCCGGACCACTCCCGGCGTGGTCGGTAAGGAAGGACCGGCGTAGCCAGTAATGTAAACGGCTCCGGACGAATCGATCGCAATCCCCCGCGCAGTGGCGTCGTAGGCAAACAGGGTCGAGTACAACAGTCGCGTGCCGTCGGGAGACAACTTTGCTACGAAGGATTTCGGGGTGATGGATGTATCCGGCAATCCCTTCGCAAGCGGCGCGCCGGTAAAGATGAGGTCGTCCGACAGAGTGGTGCCGATCACGTAGACGTTGTTGCCGGGATCGATGGCAAGGCCGGTGGCAGTTTCGTCGTGGACGCCGCCCAGGAACGTGGACCAGATCATATCGCCGGAAGGACTCAGCTTTGCCACAAAGACGTCGGACGACGAGCGAACGATCGCGAAGTAATCGGCGCCGGTTGGAGCCGGTGATATTGCCTGTCCTGTGAGGGCAGGCAGGCCAAAAGCGTTCACGCGCACCCAGTTCGTGCCTGCGTCATCGCTGCGGAAGATAAACGACTGCCGGAAGCCGCAGACCTGGAAGTAAACCGAGCCGGTCAGGGGATCGGCGCGCAAGGCCGAATCCGGCCCGCCGTAAAGGTTGTAGCAAGGCCTTCCGCTTCCTGGTAAAGGGAGAGTCTGCCATGTTGCGCCGTTATCGCGGGTGCGCTGGAGCAGATCTCCCCATAAGAAGAGGGCACCGCCAGACGGAAGTATCGCTATCTCGTGGTCAAGCCAATAGTCGGTTGGTTGCGATGCACCGGTGAGCTTGGTCCAGGTCTGTCCGGAATCGCCGCTCCTGTAGAACCCATCGCCTATCGCGTACGCTACCCCGGGACGGCGGTCATCGAAGGCGACCTGGAGGAAGACGGGCGGCGTCTCGGTCCAGGTGTCGCCACCATCGGTGGAATGAAGCCCGACGGTCCATCCAGTCTCACTATTGACCTCGGCGGCTGCCCATAACGATTGCGGATTGAAGGGGTCCGCAGTGAGGTTCGATAACCGCGCGTAATTGGGGAGATCGTACCCCAGGATCTGCTGATCGATACGAGCGCGAGTCCAGGTGGCACCTGCGTCGGTGGACCGGAAGAGGACCTGTCCCGCGTACATCTGGTGCGCGGGGAAGAAGGGTGCACATAGCACGTAGATCGAGCGGCCGTCCTTCGACGCGACCGTAATGCCGTTGCAATCGCTGTCGGTGGGCCAGTCTGCATCGAGATGCTGCCAAGTGTCACCGCTGTCGGGCGATTTCCAGATGGCACGGTTGAACGAGGCGTAAAGATATCCGGGATGGCTTGGATCGCTGGCGATGGCGGAGACTGGGGCGGGCCAGGGGTAGAGGGGATCGGCGCGGCCGGCCCGAAACCGATACAGATAAGCCCCGCCCGGATGTTTCTGCAGGACGTTGACGGGCAAGTCGAGCGAGGCTGTCGTGCCGGCGATGTAGTAATTCCCATCATGATCGATGGCGAAACCGGCCAGAGACTCCTGGTCGTTGCCGCCGAAGCTGATCAGTTTCATGCCCGGCGTTTGGGCGCTGGCGGAACCAAGGTAGAACAGAGCGGCGAACAATGACGCGGCGTTTGTGGCGTAACGACACGGGCGGGAAGCAAAATCCATGGTCTTCTGGTTCCTTTGCACACTATGGTGCAACTGAGCGGCCCTCAGTGGGTCATGGCGTAGACTACGTAATTCACACCGAGCCGAATCCCCAGGGCGGAGTATTTCTCCGGGTATCTCGGGTCGTCGGCCCATTCCCAGGAATCGCCGATGTCGGAATTGAAGGACATGGTCACCATCAGCCGGTGCTTGTCGTCATAGATGCCCTGCCAGTGCGCCACGGTTCCGGCGGCACGTTGGGCCATGAAACCGCCACCACCACGGAGCGACCATTGGCCCAGCACCTGGTACCGGTCGTCCAGATCGTAGACTACGTGGAAGATTGGGTCTTTATTGTCGATCTCCACGATGGGCCGCTCGGGGAAAACCAGTTTCATACTTTCGTCGAAGCGCTCCCACTCTACCGGACCCCAGAAGTCGTCCATGTAGATGAATCCGCCGCGCAGCAGATACTCCCGCACGGTTTTCACTTGTTCCGGGGTCAGCTTCCAATCGCCCATTTCGCCGGCGACCATCCAGGGCCAGTTGAAGAAATCGTCTGTGTCGTCAGGATTCGCGGGCTGTTCCGAAGACCGTGCGTGAATCCGCGTCAAACGCCGCAAAGCCTGTGCGAAGTGGCGGTCGGCTCGTGGGTAATCCTGCGTCCAACTGGTTCCGCCTTCCCTCCAGTCCGGCATGCCTCGGCGGAAGCGCCGGCCAAACCCCAGGAGGATGCTATTGGGGTGGTTGGGGTACATCAAGCGGGCCTGGACCCATTCGGCTTGCTCCTGGTAGTCCGGCGGCAGGGGAATGTCGTCGTAGCCCTCCAGGCTGGGATAGACGCGGAAGGGCCGCTGGAAGGCAAACACGGCGCCGCCGAGAAGAGCCAGCCCTAATCCCAACCGCCACAACCAAGCCCTATGGGACTGCATACGTAACAACTCTCTCCGCGTGTGTGGCTAGGCCGCCAAAAGAAAAACGTTTTTGGCCACGAATAAACACGAATGGACACGAATAACACAAAGGCTCAAACGGCATGTTCTTGTCCGTGTGCTTTTTCTTATTCGTGTGCATTCGTGTTTATTCGTGGCCAGAATTCTTATCTTGCCGATCTGTGGCAATCATCCCTGCCGCCCCCCGGCACCGCCCCCGTAAGCCGTGTTCACCTGCTTCCTCACAAAGTCCACATCGCGGCGCATGGCAGCTAGTTCGTCCTTGGGCTGGTAATCCATCTGGATTGAGATCGGTCCTGCGAACCGGGCGCGCGCCAGCACCGCGAAGAATTTAGGCCAGTCCACCATGCCCTCGCCTAAGGGACACGGCACCACCTTCCACGCGCCCGATGCATCCTTGCTCCAGACAAAATCGCGGGCCGTCACCATTTTCAGGCGCGGCAGTGCCAGCCGCAACGCTACCGACCAGCCCCCCAGGCCGCCTTCCACGGTGGCGGAAGCCACGTCGAAATCGTAACCCACCGTCCTCGGGTCCATGCCGCGAATCATCATGTTGATGTCCCAGACGGCTTCGCCCACGTTCTCACCGGCCAGATTCTGAATCGCTATCGCCATGTTGACGGCCCGCGCCAGGGCCGCCAGACCGGCGAGATCGCGCTGTACCTCCGCCAGCCGCGCCTCGACCTCGGTTCCCGCCGTGTACTTCCAATGACCCACCTTGAACAGCGGTACACCCATTTCTCCGCAGATGCCGACCACGTTGCGGATGGTGGGGTCCGCGAGGGACGTATAGGTCGTGGTAATCACCGGGACGTCGAGCCCCGCACCAGTGACGGCTTCCACAGAGCGCATCATATCCACCGAGGACAACTCCGGGTTGACGTGTCCGCCCGGAAACACCGACAGGTCGCAGCCATCCACCCCCAAGCCGCGCAGCACCGGACCCAGTTCGTCGTACGGCACCTTGATCAAGAGTTGCGAATAGAGGCAGACGGCAGGAGTCGTCCGCACCTTGGGGCCATTGCCGGCTCGAAACTGAGCCACCGCGCTCGATGCGCCGGCCGCCGCCCCAGACAGAAGCTGCCGTCTCGTCAGTCCCATGGAGGGTAAACTCCCTTGCTATTGTAGTCGATCCCTGGCCGGTCCTACTTTTTCCGCGCGGGTCCTGCGGGGTTCCCCAGCGCCTTCCCGATGACCGTTTCGCGATCTCCCTTTTCCCAACTCCGATGGATCTGGGCCTCCGCCAGTCCTGCCACCCGCCCTAACAGTAGAAATGGCGGCAGGGCGTAGCGTGGCGTCTTCCACCTCGCCATCTCCGCCAAAGCCGGGAGTCCGCGTTCGCGGATCTGCCGGAGCACCGCCTCACCGCCGTGGTCCGTCAGCACCAGCAATGCCTTGGTCGATTCCACGCGATCGCTCAGCACGATGGAGTTCAGCATCTCGATAAACCAGGTAGGGGAGATCCTGATTCCCAGGTCCGGCTGGCGGGCGGCAAGCACGGCGATGGCCGTCAACGACCGCACGGCATTGGCGCGGACGGATTCCTCCGGATCCTGCAAGGCATACTGGAGATCGTCGACAGTCCCTTTCTTGTTTGGGGCGTAGCCGATCACCGCGGCGGCAATGGCGCGCTGGTCGGGCTCGGCGGAATTCCGCAGCACGTCGCGCAGTTGGTCCAGGTGCCCCGCCGCGAAGGAAATGAAGCCCTCGGAAAAGGCGCGGGCCTCCGCATCAGCCATTACCGGGTGGCCGGCTGTGAGGTCTTCGGCGGTTTCGCCCCGGCTGGCGGCACGCTGCACGGCCATCACGAACTGCCCATAGGAATCCTGCAGGTCTTGCGGTAAAGTGGCCTCGCCCGCGGGCTGCGATCGAAACACGGCATGCGGGGCGCCTCTTTCTTCAATCCCGATGAACAGGGCGGCCTGTGGACCTTCGCAGCACACCGCCTCTACGCGCCCCATCACCACTCCCGGAATCTTCTCGAGGGTCTCTTCCAGGTCGCCTTTCGACGGGGGAAGAGGGTCGCCAGCTTTCAGATGGAGCGTGCTGAGAATGTGCTCCGGGGTGATCTTGTGGAGCCCGTAGAAGTCGATTTCACCGACCACCGGCGCCTGGGCGGCCGCGGTGGACACAGCGGCCAACACTGCCAGAGTTCGCGTCACACTACTCAGACGCGCGCCACGCCGGTCCTGTTGCCGCCCGCGGGGCAGATTTCGCTCAAGCCTGCTGCTGGGCGATCGGTCCGATGATCGGCAGCACCACGGTCTTGCCCTGGTAGGTCGAGATCAACATGTAGAGCCACACGCAAATGCATGCCACCGAGTACAACGAAGAGATACCGAAGGCAATGGTGAAGCCGCCTCCCGCAAAAAACATCATGCCCAGCAGAATGCTAAGAACGATGCGGATCAGAATCACACCCACGCACAAGAAGATGGACTGGAACGCGTGGAACCGAATCGCCTTGCTCTGGTTGTAGGGCGCCAGCACCAGGAACAGGATGCCGGTGATGAAGCCCAGCGCATAGCACAACGTCGAAGCGAGATTATCCGCCATGGGGGCCGCTACGCCGATCGGCTGGGGACCTGCACCGGAAGGCGCCGAGCCCGCCGGTGCCGCACCGGCGGCAACGCTGCTACCGCACTTCGCGCAAAAACGTCCTTCTACCGGGGCACCGCACGTCGCACAAAATGGCATAGCTGTCCTCCCTTTCCGAATCTACCGGTACGGATTGTATCACGCAAGTGCCAGTACCTGTCGTGAATGTACGAGTCGGCACGTGCAGAGCGGAGACGGGATAAACACTAGCTAGCGGCCGGGCGGCCCGAGTGCCACCAAGGGGATCACGGCGCCGGCCACCGCCCCGGCGATCAGCGCGGAATTCCCGACCCCCAAGAAGGAAACCAGCAGGCCGGCCAGCGAGCCAATGCCGGCTCCCACCAC
>JAIQFL010000178.1 GCA_020073365.1 Terriglobia bacterium
GAAGTGGGCGCCGGGCAAATCGGATTGGGCACCGATTACCCTTTTCCGTGGTCGGTCACTCCCGTCGAGCAGGTGATGGCGCTGCGCGGCCTGAGCGACGCGGACCGCATTGCGATTCTCGGCGGCACAATGAGTAAACTGCTGAAGATTCCGGCCTGAGTAGCGCAGGCTTCAGTGAAGGATGTCGACGCCGTACATATCGCCACCCCCGACCACTGGCACGCCATCGCCACCGTGCTCGCCTGCCAGGCGGGCAAGGACGTTTACGTCGAAAAGCCCACCTCGCTGACCATCCGCGAGGGGCGCGCCATGGTCAGCGCCGCGCGAAGGTACAACCGCATCGTTCAGGTCGGGACGCAGCACCGCTCGGCGCCCCACTTCCGGACCATCGCCGAGATCATCCAGCGAGGGGATATCGGCCCGGTGAAGTTCGTCCGCGTGTGGAACTACATCAATCAATGGCCCAACGGCATCGGCCGCAAACCGGATCAGGACCCGCCGGCCGGCCTCGATTGGGACATGTATCTCGGCCCTTCCCACAAGGTCCCCTTCAACCCCGCCCGCTTCCTCGGCAGCTTCCGGTATTTCTGGGACTACTCCGGAGGCTACATCACGGACTTCGGCAACCACCGCCTGGACACCATGCAGCAAATCATGGGTGTTACGGCGCCGCGCACCATCTCTGGCTCGGGCGGCAAGTTGGTGCTGGATGATGCCCGCGAAACGCCGGACTTCCTGACCGTTACCTACGAATACGATGGCTTCATCGCCACCTATGAAGGCTCGAACCTGAACGGTTACGGCATGGGTGGCCGCACGCCTGGCCAGCGGTACTACAACTCGCGCGGTGAGTGGGACCAGCCGAACGGCATCGCGTTCTACGGCACCGAGGCCACCATTTTCGCCGAGCGCATTGGCTGGGAGATGTACCCGGAACCGGAGAAGTCCGGAGGCCGGGCTGCAGCGGGTGAGGCTCTCGCGCCGCGCAAGCGGGCCCCCACAGTGAAGCGGATGTGGGAGAACGTCGAGGAGCCGACCAAGGCTCACGCCGCTGACTTCGTGGAGAGCGTCCGCTCGCGCAAGCCGCCGAATGCCGACATCGAGATCGGACACCGGTCAACTTCGGTGGCGCTCCTCGGCAACATCGCGATGAAAACGGGCAAAAAGCTGCATTGGGATGAAAAAAAGGAGGAGTTCATCGGCGCACCGGACGCCTCCCTCCTGCTCACCCGTACGCTGCGCAAGCCGTGGGACTTGATCAAGCTGTAGGCGGCTGGCCCGCGGGTGGGCTCGAGGGCTGCCGAGGACATGGTGGTCCGGGGCTGATATGTCCAGGCCTTGCAGGAGTTACGGTAGCTTGCGGACCGGCGCGGGCAGCGGCGTTTTGGGAACCTGCCCGCGCTTGTAAACCAGGATCGTGCGGCGGAACTCCATCACCACGGTACCGTCCTGCTTGAAGCCGGTGGTCTTGATTTCCACCAGGCCCATGTGGGGCCTGGATTTCGATTCCCGCGTGCTCAGCACTTCCGTCTGCGCGTAGATCGTGTCGCCCTCGAACACCGGCGCGGGCATCCGAACCTCATCCCATCCCAGGTTGACGGCGTACTGCGAAACATCCGCCACCGACAACCCGGTGACCAGCGCCAGCGTCAGGGTGGAGTTCACGAGCGGCTGGCCAAACTCGGTCTGCGCCGCATAGTGACGGTCGAAATGAATGGGGTTCGAGTTCACTGTCAGCAGGGTGAACCAGGTGTTGTCGGTGGCGGTCAGGGTCCGCCCCAGCGGATGGCGAATCACCATCCCCACCTCGAAGTCCTCGTAACAGCGTCCGCCCGTATGGGGTGCGTTACTCATGTGTTTCCCTCCAGTGCTCCAGGACCACCCGGGCCATCCGCAGATTGGCCGCATCGATCATTTTGCCGTCCAGGGTAGCCGCGCCTCGTCCCGCGGCCACTGCCTGCTCGTACGCCTGCACCACCTGTTCGGCCTGCGCCACCTCTTCCGCGGTCGGGCCGAAGACGGAGTTGGCGGTAGGTAGTTGGCTGGGGTGAATGCATTGCTTGCCATCGAAGCCCATGGCCCGGGCGATGCGGCACGACCGCTCAAAGCCGGCCGCATCCTGGTAGCCTGCATACGGCCCGTCCATGCACCGGAGGCCGTGGGCCCGCGCCGCGGCGACGATCGCGTGCATCACGGCATGCCACCGATGGCCGGGATAGAGGTCGTCATGCGCGTCAAACTCTCCGATGGAGGACGAAGGCATGCGCATAGATGCCGAGTAATCGCCCGGTCCGAAAATGAGAGCTTCCAGGCGCGGGGAGGAGCGCGCAATCTCGCGCAGCCACACAAAGCCCGCGGCGGTTTCGATCTGCGCCTCAATGCCGATGGGCCGCGAAAAGCCGCGATGCATTTCGATTTGCGTGAGAAGCTTGTCCAGGAAAGCGACGTCTGCGGACGAGCCGGCCTTCGGCAGCATGATCAGGTCCACGCGATCGCCGGCAGCCTCCACCACTTCAATCACATCGCGGTAGGCGAAAGGCGTGTCGAGCCCGTTGATGCGCAGCATGCGCCGGCGCCGCCCGAAATCGAGCTCCGTGAAGGCCCGGATGGCGATGGTGCGGCTGGCGGCCTTCTCGTCGGCCGCAACCGAATCCTCCAGGTCCACGCAGACGGCGTCGGCGGCGCTGGCGGCGGCCTTCGGGATCATCGGCCAGCGCGAAGCCGGGACGAACAGCATGCTGCGCGTCATGTTTCATACTCCATGTTCTACCTCCGCAAGGCCCAGTTCGGCCAGGATTTCGCGCGTGTGTTCGCCCAGCGCGGGCACTGCGCCCATGCGTGGTGGCGCGTGCTGCAGATTGTGCGGCGGCAGCAGGGCGGGGATGACGCCCCCGGGGGAATCCACCTCTGCCCAGCGGCGGCGCGCGGCAAGCTGCGGGTGCGCGGCCACGGCCGGTACATCGTTTACCGCGCCGGTGGGGATGCCGGCCTGGTCGAGCCGCGCCAACGCTTCGGCTTGCGTGTGCCGGCTCAGCCGCTCTTCGATGAGCCGCTCCAGCTCCACGCGATTCTGCAAACGGCCGGCATTCGTCGCGAAGCCAGGATCGTCCGCCAGCGCGGGCATGTCCAACACCCCCGCGCACAGCCTCCGCCACTCCCGTTCGTTCTGCACCGAAAAGATCACTGGTCCATCGGAGCAGGCATACACGCCATAGGGCACGATCATATTGTGACGAACGCCCTCGCGCGCGGGAATTTTGCCGGCGCCATGCCACGCATAGAGAGGCGGCATCATCCATTCCGTGAGGCATTCCAGCATGGAGATATCGATACGCTCGCCCGATCCGGTGCGCTCGCGCTGGAGAAGCGCCGCGAGGATTGAGGAGTAGCCATACAGGCCGGCTGCGATATCCGCAATCGAAATGCCCACTTTGGCGGGAGCGTCGGGACTGCCCGTCAGGCTCACCACGCCCGCTTCCGCCTGCACCAGCATGTCGTAGGCCTTCTTCTCGCGGTAGGGTCCGTCGGGTCCGTAGCCCGAGATGGCGCACCAGATGAGGCGGGGGTGGGTCTCGCGAATCTGGTCATACCCGAAACCCAGCCGCTCCACGGCGCCGGGGACCAGGTTGTGGAGGAAGACGTCGGCGCGCGCCAGCAATCGTGCGAAGGCGGCCAGATCGCGCGGCTGTTTGAGGTCGAGCACGATACTCCGCTTGCCGCGGTTCAGCCAGGCGAAGTAGGCCGACACGCCGTTGAGGACACCGTCGTAGGCGCGCGCCATGTCGCCGCCGTCGGACCGTTCCACCTTGACGACGTCCGCGCCCATGTCGGCGAGTTGGCGGGAACAGAACGGCGCGGACACGGCCTGCTCCAAGGCCACCACGCGAATGCCGGTTAAAGGGAGAGAAGTTTCGGGCTCCATGGCCTGCTCTGCTACCGTAGCATGACACGTAAGCCAGGTCCTCCACCGTGTGGGGCAGGCGCTTTCGCCTGCCAAGGCCTGCCAACAGACGACGAAACCCGATCGTCTGTCCCACGCCGGATTTCATTCGCGCCAACGGACTATCACACCCGATTTTCATTGTTCTCCGTGCTTTATTGTGATAGTTTTATTGGCATACAGGAGGTCTTCACTCATGAAGCGATTCTTCACCGCCGTTATTGCGGTATTGGTCTTCACGTGCACGCTGCTCGCACAAACTTCCACTTCGCAGATTACCGGGACCGTGCACGACCCCAGCGGCGCGGTGGTGCCAGGCGCACAGGTGACCGCTACCAATGAAGAGACTGGAGTCACGTACCGGCAGCAGACCAACGGCGCCGGGCTATACGCGTTTCCTTCCGTGCCGATTGGGAGGTACACCATCGTCGCCGACCTGAAAGGCTTCCGGACGACCCGCGCGACGGGCAACGTGTTGGTGGTAAACACGCCGCTGACGATCGACGTGACGATGGAAGTCGGCGCGAACACCGACGTGGTAGAAGTCGCGGCTTCCGCTGAGCAGTTGCAGACGAGCAATGCGGCGGTCGGCGCCGTGGTGGAACAGAAGGCGGCGCTTGAGTTGCCCCTCAACGGGCGCAACCCTCTGACGCTTTTGGTCCTCCAGCCGGGGGTAGTGCAGCGCTCTTACGGCGCGGCCGGCTCGGGCGTCCACGTGAACGGCTCGCGCGACCGCGCATTCAATGTCACCATCGACGGCATCGACGCCAACGAGTCCACGGTTCCGAATCCGGTTTCAAACCTCTACCGGCTCACGCCCGACAACATCCAGGAGTACAAGGTCACCACCAGCAACGCGACTCCCGAAGAGGGACGCAACAGCGGGGCCAACATCTCTATCGCCACCCGCCAGGGGACCAACCAGTTTCACGGAACGATGTTCGAGTTCCTGCGCAACACCGCTCTCAATTCCAACGAATTCTTCGCCAACGCGCAAGGCGCATCCAAACCGGACATCAAATTGAATCAATACGGCTTCGAGTTGAGCGGGCCGGTACGCAAGAACAAAACCTTTTTCTTCTTTAGCTGGGCCGGGCAGAAGATCAACACCACCCAGCCCGTCGACCAGACCTACGGCGTGGTCACGGTCTATACCCCCAGTGCCCTTTCCGGCGTCTACCGTTACTTCGCCGCCGATCCCAAAAATCCGCTGACCCTCAACGGGCAGGTGATCGCCAGGAACGGCCCCGGCCTGGTGAACCCACACACGGGCGCGCTGCTTCCGGGCGTGCGCAACTGCGCCAGCCCGTCGGATCTGAATTGCGTGCAGAGCTACAATTTCGCGGCTGACGACCCGAAGCACACCGGCGTGGACAGCGCCATCGCCAAACTCTTCGGCAGTTACCCCCAGCCCAACACTTACAACTCGGGCGATGGTCTCAACACCGCGGGCTATACCTGGAACCCGCCGGCGAATTTCCGCGGTCCTAATTACATGGCGCGCGCCGATCACACCTTCAACCAGAACAACACCATGTTCGCCCGCGTCCTTTGGGGCAGCTACAACACGCGCGAAGGCGACCCCCTGAACGGCCGTCCCCAGGTATTCCCGGGCTTTCCGCCGCTGGGGGAGGTTTTCCGCACCACCCGCAACTTTGCCGCCAGCTACCGCCACGTCTTCTCGCCCAGCATGGTCAACGAATTCACCGCGGGATTGTCCCGCTTCATTTTCCTGTTCACCCAGGGAGAGGCCAATCCGAATTGGCCCAACGTAGTGCCTTACAGTTTTGCCAACGTGACGCTGCCCTACATCAACACGCCGCGCACCTACCGCGCCGTCACCACGCCGCAGCTCATCGACAACCTGAGCCTGATCAAGGGATCGCACCTCATCCGCGGCGGGATTAATTTCCGCTTTTACCAGCACAACGACCAGCGCGGGCAGCCGGGCGGCACCAATGTCACCCCGACGCTTTCCTTCAGTGCCTCCGTGCGTCCTCCCACCGGCTTCAACACGCCCGCGGTAGCCACCAGCACCGTCGCGGGAATCAACTCCACCGACAACACACGGCTGTTGGGAGCCATCAACGATATCATGGGCATCCCCGCGCGGCTTTCGCAGAATTTTCTGGGCGCCATCAGCTCCAACACGTTTCTGCCGTTCCTCTCGGGGAACAGCGTCACGCTATGGAACGAAGGCCAGCGCCTGAAGCAGTACGATTCCTACATTCAGGACGAATGGAAGCTGCGCAGGAATCTGACGGTCACTTTCGGCCTGCGATGGGAAGTGAACACCGCTCCGACGGAAGCCGGCGGCCGCGTCTACGTTCCCAATCTTCCCATCGATGGATCGAAGGGGCCGGTGACCTTCGTCCATGCGGACCGCTGGTTCGGCAACAACAACGTGGGCGCGCTCGGGCCGCGGCTGGGTATCGCCTGGAGCCCGGACTCCAGGACCGTCATCCGAGCCGGCTGGGGCGTCTCGTTCGACACGGTCTCGTCCTTCCAGGCAACGGCGGTGGCCGGCAAGGTTCCCGGGTTGGTGTTCAACTGCTCCTCGATTCCCGGCGGCACCACCACTCCCGGATGCTCTTCGGTTCCGGATGTGCGCATCGCCCAGAGCTTCCCGAACTATCTGCCGCCGCCCAGTACCCAGCCCTCGGCCCAGCTTACGCCGCCGGCCCAGTTGCTCAGCAATGCGCCTGCGGCGATCGCCTTCGATCCTAATTTGAAACTGCCCACGGTCCACGAGTGGAACCTCACGATTCAACGGGAGACGAAGGGTGGACTGGTGCTCGAAGTGGGTTACCTGGGACACCGCGGCATCCGTCTGTTCCGCGCCTATGACCTCAACCAGATCAACGCGGATCCGATCCTGCCGTCCTTCCTGATCATGCAACAAAACGTGGCCAAGGGATGCAAGGCGGACGGCACCGGCTGCACCGGAGGTACGCCCGTCCCGCTGGTGACTTCCGGAATCCTCACCAGTGCCTTCGTCACGTCCTCGACCACGTCCAGCGACCTGGCAAACAACGCCGCCGGCAATTTCGCGGGGCGCATCGAGCAGACCACTCTCGCCGCGCACCTCCGCCCCAACCAGCAGTTCGGCACCATCACTTATCTCGATTCGGGCGGTGACTCCTACTACCATGCCGCACAGGCCACGCTGCGCAAGCGCTTCCAGGCGGGCCTCATGTTCGCGGCCGCCTACACTTTCTCCAAGTCCATTGACGATCAGTCGGTGGACCCGGTCGGCTCTTCTTCCGGAGGCGGGCTCAGTACCACCACCTCGCGCGCGCCCATCGACATCCGGAACTGGAAGAACGAGCGCGCCGTTTCGGACTTCAACCGCACGCATGTGCTCTCCGTCTCCAGCGTCTACGAGCTGCCGGTGGGCAGAGGGAAGCCCTTGGCGAAGAACGCGCCGGGGTTCCTCAACCACGTCATCGGCGGCTGGAACGTGAATGGTGTTTTCACGGCGATGACCGGCGAGCGTTTCAGCGTGCGCAGCGGCGCGCTGACGGAAAACTACTCTCATCAGTCGCGCGCCGATCTGGTCGGGCCCCTGCCTTCCACCAGCCTCCAGGAAGTGCCGGGCGTGATGGGACCGGTAGTGTTTCCCAATGCCAATGCCTTTGCCATCCCGGCGCCCGGTGGCGACGGCATGGGCCGCAACATGTTCGTCGGCCCGGGTTATTGGAATCTGGACCTGGGCATCACCAAGAAGTTCGACCTGACGGAACGCGTCACACTCCAGTTCCGCACCGAGATGTTCAATGCGCTCAATCACCCGAACTTCGATACCCCGGTGAACTCGACCACCGGAACCTCGTCCATCCTGGGCACGACGTTCGGACAGACGTGCTGTGCCACGGTTGCGCCGCCCAGCACCCAGACCATTATCCAGACCGGCGAATCAGCGCGCATCATTCAGCTCGCGCTGAAATTGAGTTTCTGACGTTTCCAGCCGCCCCATGAGCGTCCAGATAAGGGTGGCGCAAATGAGCGGAAGGATTCCAAAGCCGATGAACACCGGGGTGTACGAGTAGTGGTCTACCACCCAGCCGGTGATGAGGGTGAACAGCATGCCGCCGAATCCCGAGCCCATGCTGGCCAGGCCGTACACCGAGGCCACGGCGTTCTTCGGAAACACATCGGCCGGCATGGCCAGCATATTGGCCAGGCTGCCGGTATACCCCAGCAGGGCGACGGATACCAGCGCGATCGAGATCGCGGCTTCGCGCACCAACACGGCCGGGATGCCTGAGAGCATCAGGACGGCGAAGAAGGTGACGGCCGATTTCCGCGCCACGGTGAGTGTGCAACCGCGGCTCAGGAGGAAACTGGAGAGCCAGCCGCCCAGGAGATTGCCCGCGCCCCCCACGGCAAACGGGATCCAGCCATACTTCCCGATCTCCGCCAGGTTGAAATTCCGCGCGTGCTTGAGATACTCCGGAAACCAGAACGTGTAGAACCACACGCAGGGGTCCATGAATACTTTCGCCAGGGTAAAACTCTGGACGAATCGCGTGCGAAGCAGCCAGGAAACCGGCAGCGGCGCGTCGTCCCCCTGGTTCGCGCCGGCCCCTTTTTTCCCACGGTCCCGCGCCTCCGTCGGCGTCCGATAAACCGGGCACCAGATCAGCAGCCACAACAACCCGACGACGCCCACCGCCACGAAGGCCGTCCTCCAGCCGAAGCGCAGCAGGATCGCCGCAACAATCGGCGGCGCCAACACCGCTCCCACGGATGACCCGGTATTAAAGATGCCCGACGCCAGGGCGCGTTCCCGTTCCGGAAACCACTCGGCCACCACTTTCACGCCTGCCGGCCAGTTTCCCGCCTCCCCCATTCCCAGCAGAAAGCGGAACGCTCCCAGGCTTATGGCGCCCTGGGCGAACGCGTGGAGAATGGTGGCCAGCGACCACCATGCCATGGTCAGCGCGTATCCCAGGCGGGTCCCCAGGCGGTCGATCAGCGGGCCGGATGCGCCGTTCATGATGGTATAGGCGAGCATGAACGCGAACACCACCCGCGAGTAGTCCACATTGCTCATGTGAAACTGCCCGCGCAGCACCGGCGCCGCCACCGAGAGGGTCTGGCGGTCCAGGTAGTTGATCACGGTCGCCCAGAACACGAACGCAATCATGAGCCAGCGGAGCGGGTGAGGCGTCACGCCAGGCCCGCGCGCCGGCTTTGCCAGCCCAGGTGAAGACGGCTTCACGCCAGGTCAACTCGCACGGCTTCTTGAATGAGTATGCGCGGAACCGTGAGATCCAGGCATCGCCTCAACCTTCTCCAGCGGGTTCTCGAGCAGCGTGGCCATATCCACAGCCTACCAGAACCGGGGGCCGGGTCCGCCCGCAAGATCGGCTACTTCTTCCGCTCCGAGTCGTTCAGGAAGCTGATCAGGTCGCCCACATCGCCGGCCTCCAGGGTGGGCCATTCGATGCCCAGGTGCTCGGCGCGAACCCGCATCGCCGGTCCATGGCGCCAGAGCGCGCTGGCCAGCGATACGGTGGTGAACGCATCCGCTCCGGCACGGATCCGCGGACCTTCTTTGGTGCCCTCCGCTTTGGGCCCGTGGCACAGGGCGCAACCCCGCTCCGTGAAAACGCGTTCGCCTAGATAGGGAGATCCGGAGGGCTCGAAATACCGCAGGCTGGTCAGGAATTGCAGGACGTCGGTGATTTCATTGCCCTGCAAGGTGGGAGCCGCCATCGACGCCGCGCGGACCTGTTCCAGCATGGCCGGGGCGTGGTTCCAAAGGACCGCCGCGAACTGTGCCGAGCTTTGTGGAAGATCGTGCGCCGGCCCCAGTTCCGGACCAATGTGTCCGCCTCTTCCACCGACAGAATGGCAGGAGATGCACTCCGCCTGGAAGACCTGCCAGCCCCGGTCCGCGCTCCCCAGCACCATGTTTCCGCGAGCGCCCGCCGGGTGGCTGCCCGCCCCAGCGCCGCTGACGTAAGCGATCAGGTCGTTCATCTCTTCACCCTTGAATTGCGGCCATTGCCCGATCTCACGGGTAATCGGATCGATCATGTATTGGGCGTGGTTCCACATCGCGCGCATCCACGCGGCGCTGTCTCCGGACGCTGCGACATGCGAGAGATCGGGAGCCAGATGGCCGCCGGAATTCTGCGCGGAGTGGCAGTGGGCACACCCCTTGGCGGCGAATACACGCTCTCCGGCCGCGGCATTTCCGGCGGGATCGTTCGTTCCCGCCTGGTATAAGAACGCCAGGATGTTGGCCATCTCCTCCTGGTCGAGATCGGGAGGCTTGGCCCCGCGCAGTTGACGCCACATGCCGGGCGCGTGGTTCCAGAGTACGGTGGCCAGCCATGCCATGGGCGGCTTGCCCGGGCGGATCCGTCCGAGATCGGGCGCCACGCGGCCTCCCGAGCCATTCACCGCATGGCAGATGGAGCAGTGCTTCTCGCCAAAGAACAAGGCCGCGCCCCTCTCGGGGATGCCGACCACGTAGAGCGAGTGCCGGGTAGCCGAGGGCCGGTGCTCCCAGATCAGAGTGGCAGCCAGGCCAGCCGTTGCTACGAATGCCGCGGCGACCCAAAGAAGAAACTGTTTGTGTCTGTTCAGCGGAGCCATAGGCAAGTGCCAGCACGTCAGGGGCCGGGGGCCCGGGTTGAATCCGGATTCGCAGGCGGAACCGCCTGCGCCACCACAACAAATCCCGTGCCTTCAAAGGTGGGGCAGGCGGTTCCGCCTGCCTCGCCCGCCTGCGGGCGATTCGTTCACAGCTCCCAGGGGGCCGGTGCTTGCGCCACAAAAACCGACAGTGTCCGACTATCGGACGAATCAGACCTGATACTGCCGCATTTTCCGGTAGAGCGTGTCGCGCGAGATTCCGAGCAGCGACGCGGCCTTAGTCCGGTTGCCCGCGGAAACGCGCAAAGCCTGCTGGATGGTCAGCCTTTCCATCTGCTCCATGGAAAACGATTCGTTCAAATGCGGGGAATCCGCGGTCGCGGTCACGCCCGCGCCCAGCAGTGGCTTGAGATCCTTATCCGTGATGATCTGGGGATTCTCCGCGGAGACCGCGCACGCGCTTTCCACCAGGTTTTCCAGCTCCCGAACATTGCCGGGGAATGAATAGCCGAGCAGCAACTCGACCGCCGGACGCGCCAGGGAAATCTCGCGGCCGTAACGCCGTGACAGCCGTCCGGCAAAGTGCTGCGCCAGCACCAGCACGTCCTCCGGACGGGTGCGCAGCGGAGGCACTTCCATTACGATGGTGGCGATGCGGAAATAGAGATCCTCGCGCAGCAGCGTCGACCGCAGCTCGCTCAGGCTGCGATTGGTGGCAGCGATCACGCGCACATCCACCTGCACCGCCCGGGTGCTCCCCACCGGCCGCACTTCGCCCTCCTGCAGCACGCGCAGCAGTTTCACCTGCACGTCTTTGGGCATCTCGCCCAGCTCATCCAGGAAAACGGTTCCGCCCGACGCCGCGGAAAAGATCCCCGGCGCATCGGCGTAGGCGCCCGTAAAAGCCCCTCGGCGGAAGCCGAACAGTTCGCTCTCCACCAACTCGCGCGGCAAGGCTCCGCTGTTCACCGCCACGAAGGGCCTGCCCGCACGCGGGCTGGCGGCATGAATGGCGCGCGCCAACATCTCCTTGCCGGTCCCGGTTTCCCCCAATACCAGCACCGAAGCGTCGGTTGCGGCAGCCATGCGGGCGCGGTCCAGAACCTTCTCCATGGCCGGAGACAGGCTGACGATGTTCTCGAAGCAAGGGTGCCGCTCCAGGTGGTTCTCGAGCTGCGCCACGCGCTCGCGCAGTTCCACCACCTCCATCAGGCGCGCGATTTTCTTGCGCACCGCTTCGTAGTCGAACGGCTTGGTGACGTAGTCCTCGGCGCCCCGCTTGATCGCATCTACCGCGGTTTCGATGGTGCCGTAGCCGGTCATAATCACCACCGTGAGCTCGGGATCTCGCCGGCGCAGCTCGTCGGTGAGCTTCAAGCCATCCATCATCGGCATGATCAGATCGATCAGCGCCAGCGAGATCCGTGGATTGGCAGCCTGGATGGCCAAGGCTTCGGCCCCCGACAGGGCAACCTCCACGCCGTACCCCTCGCGTACCAGGAAGTCTCTCAGGGTCGAAGCCAGACTGGCGTCGTCATCCACCACCAGGATTCCAGCGCTGTGCGTTTCAGTTCCGGTTTTCACGGTTTGGCGCTCCCCGCCATCTGGGCGACCTCGGCCAACGGCAAATCCACGTAGGCCGTGGCACCGGCGCCCGGCTCGCTCTCGATCTCGATCGTTCCACCATGTTCCAGCACCACGTTCCTTGCGATGGCGAGACCCAGGCCCGTGCCTCTGCCCGGCTCCTTGGTGGTAAAGAACGGTTCGAATACGCGTTCCCGGTCGGCGGCGCGGATTCCGCATCCGTTGTCGTGTACGGCGAAGCCCACTCGATCCGGAGAGACCACACGGCAGAACGCGCGGATCTCTCCGCCCGGCGAGACCGCGTCCAGCGCGTTGCTCAGCAGAATCAGCAGGAGGGTTTCCAGCAGATTGCGATCGGCATGCACCTGGCGGCCCCGGCCCTTGGCAGCATCTACGACCAGGGCGACCCCCTTGGACTGGATGGCCGGGAGAAAGAAGCTGCACACGGATTCGACGATGGCGCCGAGATCCTGCGGCTCCTTGTGCATGGGGGTGGCGCGCGTGAAATCCAGCAACCGCTGGACAAAGTGGCGGCAGAAGTTGAGACCTTCCTCGATGCGCGCCGCGTCTTCATCGAAGGCGCCATCGGTATTGCGCTGGCGCATCATTTGGATGCGGATCAACAGGGCGGCCAAGGGTGAATTCAAGTGGTGAGCCGTCCCCGCGGCCATTTTGCCCATGCTGGTGAGCTTTTCGATTTCGAGCATGCGCTGCCGCCAGTGCACCCGTTCGCGGATATCCGAGGTCACCTCCAGAAAGTACACCGGCCCCGCCGCCTCGCGGAAAGGCAGCAGGCTGAGCTGCACCTCGAATGGTTCGCCATCCCGTGGGAGCCGCATAGTTTCCACGTCGAGGACCGCCTCGCTCTGTTCCACGCGCCGCATGAATTGCTCCAGTTCTTCGCTCTTTTCGGCGGGAACGATGGGGAGAAGGCGGCCGCAGATTTCCGGGCGCGGGTAGCCATACATGCGCTCGGCCGAGGCGTTCCATTCCATCACGCGCAGGCCCGCGTCGTAAAGAATGACGGCCCCCGGGAAGGCCTCCAGCAGGCCCCGGTAGCGTTCGCGGGAACGGCGCAGATCCTCCTCGTTCTGGCGCCGCTGCCGCAAGACAAACCACGCGGCCCAAAAGGCCAGGACGAGGGACGTCGCGACACCGCGCGTGATGTACAGATAGTGAAGGGTGAGGTAATTGGCTTCGCGGAAGAACCGGTTATCGACCAATTCCCAAGCGGCAAAGACTACCGACACAATGGTGATGCTCGAAAGTGTAAGAGTCGCCCAAAACCAACGCTTCTCACGCATACCGTGCCGGAAACCTGACGAGGAAATGCTTCATGTTAGCACTGTTAGCTGAGAAGCCGGGATAGCCGGGTTGGCAAACGAAAGCGTCTGTCCCACGGTGGGGTAGGCGCTTTCGCCTGCCAACCAGTTGCGCCAGAAAGCGGGGGCAGGCGCTTTCGCCTGAATCTGCTCTTCTAGTGTCCCCCTTCCGGCGGCGCGTTCAGGAAAGCCACGACATCTCCCACGTCGCTTTCGTTCAAGGTTGGCCAAGGACGGCCCAGCCCCCTGGTACGCTGGTACATCTTAGGCCCATGCTGCCATAACGAGGTGGCCAGCGTAATCGCCGTGACGGGTCGTCCCCGGCCGCGCAACGCCGGTCCCTCTTGTGCCCCTTCGGCCTCATTGCCGTGACAGTAGCCGCAGCCGCGATCGTGGAAAACCATCTGTCCCGTGGGCGGAGATCCGGGCAGGTCGAAGTAGCTCAGGCTGGCCAGATATGCGAGCAGGTCGGCAAATTCCTGACCCTGGAACATCGGCCGGGGGATGGAGCGGGCTTCGGAAGCGCGCCACATCGCCGGCGAGTGATTCCACATCAGCCCGGCGAACTGGACGATGCTGAGAGGCGTCTGCCGCCTGGTCCCTAAGTCCGGTCCCACATGCCCGCCCCTGCCTTCGACCGCGTGGCACGCGATGCAGGATTTGCTCTGGAAGATCTTCCTGCCACGATCCGGGCTGGCCGGCAGCAGTTCCGTCTCGCGGCGCGCGCCGCCGCAGTTGGCGCGGACATACGCCAGCAGGTCGTTCATCTCACGTCCTTCGAAAACCGGCCATGGCATTTCGAGACGCTCGGTGCCTCGCTCCATCGCCTGAGCGTGGTTCCACATGGCCTGGGTCCAACGAATCGGCGTGTCTACCCCCTCCAGGGCGGCGAGATCGGGACCGATCCCGCCGCCTCCCCCGCGCAAGGCATGACATCGTGCGCAGCCTTTCTTCTGGAATAAACGCTCTCCGTTATCCTGGTCGCCCCGCTCGTCGAGGTAACGCGCCGTGTAGAGGAATGCGAACAGATGCGTCATCTCCTCGTTACGCAGATCGGGGTATGCGATCTTTTCCGAGTGCATCCGTTCCCACATGCGCGGCGCGTGATTCCACATGGCGCTGACGATCTGGTTCAGGCTTTCCTGCTGCGATTGCGAGAATCCCAGATCGGGCGCCAGCTTAGCCCCCACGCCGTTTACCGAGTGACAGTGCGCGCAACCGTCCTTTTCAAAGAAGAGACGGGCGCCGGCGTGGGGATCGCCGACCATGAAAATAGACCAGCGTGTTTGCTCGGATCGCCGCTCCCAAATGAGTGCAGCGGTCAGCAGGGTCGTGGCGCCGGAGGCAGCCACCAGCCAAATTACCATCTGCCGTTTGGCCGTCATACCGCACCTCGCTGTCCAGTCGCTGTGCTCACTTGGCACGCCAGCGGCCAAAACGCGACTCCGCTCCGAAAGGTCTGCCGGTGCAATCAGATCGGGCCTGAGGCGCGGTTGTTCGCAAGCGGCTCATCTTGTAAGGGTTTCAGACGCTGTCCGGAAATCGGACATACGACTCGGCTTTACATGCGTATTAAACGAGATACAGGCCTTATAGCCTTGTTCTAGGCGCGCCACGGCGAATTCGAGTTGGTAGTCCGCTTGCACGGGGAGCAGCGATTTGGAAGGAAGGGCCTCGTGCGAGGAGTGCCAATGAGACATTCGTCGAAACCGCTGGTTCTGGCTTTGCTGGCAGGCGTGATTCTCTCCGCATCGGCGTTGCGCGCGGGCGACACGTTGTCCCAGTACGTCGGAAGCAAGACCTGCGAGGAGTGCCACGCTCAGGGATACAAGCGATTCGCGGCCACCAGGATGGCCCGGGTATTCTTCGAGGCCCCCAGGAACGAGCTGGAAGCGCAGGGCTGTGAAGCATGCCACGGCCCCGGGCGGGAACATGTGGAGGTGGCTCGGGAGCACGACCGGGCTCGCGACCGCGGCGTCGCTTACCAAGGGCCGCCCAGTGGGCAGTTCATCTCGCGCCTCGGCAAGGACTCGCCGCTTCCCGTCAGGGACCAGAACGACCGCTGCCTGCAATGCCATGAGAAGGGCCAGAGGCTGTTCTGGCAGGGCAGCGCCCATGAATCCCGCGGCTTGGCTTGCGTCACGTGCCACCAGGTTCATCAGAATGCCCCGCCGGCGGTCGCCGCCGCCCGGTTCACCCCCTCCCTGACCAATAACCTGGCGTTTACCAAGAGGACCCCGATGGAGGTCTGCTTCGACTGCCATCCCATGCGCAAAGCGCAGCTTCAGCGCTCGTCGCACATGCCGTTACGGGAGGGAGGCATGAGTTGCGCGAGCTGCCACAACCCGCACGGCAGCCCCAATGAGAAAATGCTGGTGGCGGCCACGGTCAACGAGACCTGCTACAAATGCCACCCGGAACGGCGCGGGCCGTTCCTGTGGGAGCACCCACCGGTCATGGAGAACTGCCTCAACTGCCATGAGGCCCACGGCTCGGCTCGCCCCCAGTTGTTGAAGGTCAGCCCGCCGAGGCTCTGCCAGGAGTGTCATACCGCGACCGGCCATCCGGGGACTCCGCAACTGGCGACGGTTCGCTACGTGTTCAACCGGGGATGCACGAACTGCCATTCCCTGATCCATGGCTCGAACCATCCCTCGGGAAGCAGGTTTCAACGCTGACGGAGGACATCAATGGACACACGGAATATCAGAATACTCGGACGCCTGTTCCAGCCGGTCCTGCTTCTGCCGTTGCTTCTGCCGAGGCCGGCCCTGCACGCTCAGGAGGGAGGCCCGCCACGGGGCGACGTGGAGATCGGAATCCGCACCCTGGCCGGAGACCGGAATTCATCCCAGTTCAACGAGTACCGCGATCTGACACCTGGACTCTACATCCAGCGGGCCGATGTGGACCTGGAACATCTGCTCCAGACGAATTACTTTCTGACCTTCCAGACGCGGCAGAGCTGGCAAAAGGATCAGCGCTTCCTGGCCACGATGGGAAAGTACGGCAAGTTCGGCTGCGACGTCCGGTGGGACGGAACGCCGCACGATTTCACGAATGCCGCCGCCATCCTGTACACCTCGTCTGGCCCCGGGATCTTCACCATGCCGGCGGCAATCCGCACGAATCTGGTGAGTAACTCGGGCAGCCTGCCTCAAATGCTCATGGGGGCGGCGCCGCTGGATGTAGCGTTGCAGCGGAAACTCGGCAGTGGAACCTGCCGGGTTACTCCGTCGGCCAACTGGAGCTTCTTCGCGCAATACTCGCACGATTCGGAAAACGGCTACCGGCCATTGGGCACCACTCTGAACAACACGACCAATGTGCTCGAGCTGCCCGAGCCGGTCGATTACCGGACCCATGAGGTCAAGACCGGGGTGGAATACGGCACTCGCAAGGGCGGCTTCCAGGCCGGCTATGCCGACTCGATCTTCAACAACCAGGTTGGCACGATGGTTTGGGACAATCCTTTCAACGCCACCAACGCCGGCGGGGCGGCGGCCCAGGGCCGGCTGTCGCTCTATCCCGACAACACCGCCCAGAGTTTTAATTTTGCCGGCGCCATCAATCTTTCCGCGTCGACGCGGCTGATGGTCAGCATTTCGCCCGGTTGGATGAGCCAGAACGCGTCCTTTCTCCCCTACACGATCAACCCTGCGGTGGCCAACGTTCCGCAACTGCCGGGAACGAGTTTGAACGGGAGGAAGAAGACGCTGGCCGCGAACATCACGCTGACCAGCCATCCGCTCGCGCAATTGACCCTGACCGCCCATTACCGCGATTACGATTACATGAACGACACCCCGAGCCTCCTGTTTCCGAACTACGTCGCCACCGATTCCAGCTTGGGCAACCTGGCCCGGCAGAGCCTGCCTTACGGTTTCAACCGGCAGAGTGCCGGGACCACAGCCTCCTGGCTTCTGCACAAGGGCGAGGCGGTCACGCTGGGCTACGAGTTCGTGAGTATGGACCGCGAGCACCGCGACGTCGCCAAATCGCTGGAGCACACGGGCTCCGTTACCGTGGATGTGAATCCCAAAAAGTGGTTTTCCCTCCGCACTTCGTATCAACGGGCCGAGCGCGCTCCTGAAAGCTATGTAACCAACCTGGAGATTTACCCGAATGGCGGCAACCCGGCCGTGATTCCCGCGTTTCAGATGTTTGACGAGGCCGCGCGCAGCCGGAGCAAGGGCAGCGCGCTGATGCAGGTGGATGCCGGAGACCGCCTCAGCTTTTCCGCCTCTTACGACAATACGCAGGACCGGTACCACGACAGTGTGTACGGCCTGCTGGGTTACCGGGCGCTCAACTCCAGCGTGGACGCCACCTATCAACTTCACAACAACGTTTCCCTGTTCGCCAGCTACGCTTATGAGCGGTATAAGTCCGATCAGCGCTCGCGGCAGTACAGCGCAGCCAACAACACCTCGAACAACGACTGGGAGAGTTACATCGCGGATAACATCAACACGGTCTCCACGGGCTTCAGCGTCTCGCGATTACGCAACAAGATGACGCTGGACGCCTTCTACAGCCTGTCGTTCGCCAAGGGCCAGCTCGACAACCGGATTCTGGGCAATCCGTCGTTGACGGGCTTCCTGGTGACTACCGCCCAGGACTATCCGGAGACGGGCAACCGGTTCCATCAATTGACCGGCGCGGTCCGCTATCAGTTGAGCAACAACGTGTTCTCCAGGATCGAGTACCAGTGGGAGCGTTATGACCGTGCGGATTTTCAGATTCAGAACATGACTCCCTACATGGGACTGCTCGATTCCGCCACCAAGACTTCGATCTTCCTGGGGGCGGATGTCCCGGGGTACCAGGTGCATATCGTCTCGGTATCTCTGGAATACCGGTTTTAAGTGATGAACGACAAGGAGGCAGAATGCTAACAACGCGTCGAACGATCAACGTAGTTTTCGCAGCGCTGTGCGCCCTGGGTGCGGGGCGGATTGCGGCCGTGGCAGGCGATGTGGGGCCGCGGATCATTGATGTTACCGCGGACCAGGACAACCGGTTCAAAGTGCCCAAGCAGAAGGACCCGGTCATCACCATGAAGGCCAACGAAGTGGCGGTTCTGCGCATCACCTCGCGCAAGGGCGGGGAGTGGGACACGAAGGATGGAGCGATCCACACCTTCACCATCAATGCCCTGAAGGACAAAGGCTGGAATTTCCGGCTGAAAGAAGGCACACAGAAGTATCCGGTGGTGGCCCCTGCCGAGCCGGGAGAATACCTGGTCGAGTGCACGGTCAAATGTGGCAAGGGACATGACGACATGAAAATGAAGCTGGTCGTCACACCCTGAGGTGATTCGCGATGGAAACTACGCGGCGCGGTTTTTTTCAGTTCTTAGCGCGGGGCGCGGGGCTGCTGGTGGTCTCGGGTGTGGCTATGAGAACCCTCGCGGGCCGGCTTTTCCGCGAGGTCCTGCCCGGGCGCTCGGTCGCCCCGACGAACCGCAAATGGGTGATGGTGGCCGATCTGGCCAAGTGCGATGGCTGTAAGGATTGCACCAAGGCCTGCACCAAGATGCACTTTGTCCCGTCGCCCCAGGAGTGGATGAAGGTCTACGAGGTGGCCGACAACCCGGCCGCCGGCTCCTACTTCCTGCCGCGCACCTGCATGCACTGCGACAATCCGCCCTGCGTGCGCGGATGCCCGGTCGGCGCCACGTATAAGCGCACCGACGGGGTGGTGCTGATGGATCAGGAGCGATGCATCGGCTGCCGCAACTGCATTGCCCAATGCCCGTACTCGGCGCGTTTCTTCAACTGGGCCGAACCGCCGCACACGGCGGAGGAACTCCAAGCCACGTACTCGGTGGAACACAACTATCCCCACCGCAAGGGTGTCGTCGAAAAGTGCATCCTGTGCCCCGAGATGCTGCGCATGGGCATGCTTCCCGGCTGTGCGGAGGCCTGCAAAATGGGCGCTCTTTACTTCGGCGATGAGCTGGAGGACGCAGTCACAAACTCCAAAGGGGAGACCATGCAGTTCTCCAAGATCGCACAAAAAGGCGCGGGGTTCCGCCTCATGGAAGAACTGGGCACCGAACCACGCGTGTATTATCTGCCGCCGGTCAACCGCAAATACCCGTCGCCGGGAGAGAAACACCAGCATGATGCAGGCATGGCCTGAAGGGGGAGAAGTGGACCAACGAGAAACCAATCTGCTGCGGTCGCTCAGCATGTCGGGGTGGCGATTTCGCGCCTGGGTGTTTTTCCTGGGCGCGATCGTCCTGTGGGGCCTGTTCGCCTATTCCCGGCAGCTCCGGTTCGGCCTGATCGAGACCGGTATGCGCGACCAGATCTCCTGGGGGCTGTACATCTCGAATTTCGTTTTCTTCATCGGCATCAGTCATGCCGGCACCCTGATCTCCGCCATCCTTCGCGTCACCGACTCGGGCTGGCGGTGCCCCATCACGCGGATGGCTGAAGGGATCACCGTGGTCGCGCTGTGCATCGGCGGCACCATGGTGCTGGTGGACCTCGGCCGCCCGGAGAGGGCGCTGAACCTGTTCCGCTATGGGCGGATCCAATCCCCCATCGTCTGGGACGTGCTTTCCGTGAGCACCTATCTGACCGGATGCCTCCTGTATTTCTTCCTGCCGCTGATTCCGGATCTGGGAATTCTGTCGTCGCAGCCGGGCATCAGTGCTCCGCGGCGCCGGTTCTACCGGTTGCTCTCGCTCGGGTGGACCGGCTCTCCCTCCGAATGGCATCTGCTGGAGAAGGCCATCGCGGTCATGGCCGTGGCGATCATCCCGCTGGCCATCTCGGTCCACACGGTGGTCTCCTGGATCTTCGCCATGACCCTGCGGCCCGGCTGGGACAGCAGCATCTTCGGCCCCTATTTCGTCGTGGGGGCCATCTATTCGGGGGCGGCGGCGGTGGTCCTGGCCATGTGCATTCTGCGCCACGTGTTGCGGCTGGAAGAGTATCTCGAACCGGTTCACTTCCGCAACCTGGGCCTGCTGCTGTTGTCGTTTTCCCTGCTGTACCTGTATTTCAACATCAATGAATACCTCACCGTGGGATATAAGTTTCAGAACGGGGAGAAGCTCCTTCTCGACCGGCTCCTGACCGGCGATTACTCGCCGTACTTCTGGACGGTACAGGTGGCGGGCGTGGGTCTGCCCATGCTGCTGATGATCGCGGTGCTCGGCCCAAAGCGGTATCGGCAGTTCACCATTCCAGGCTTGGGCCTGGCGTCATTCCTGGTGATCGTGGGTGCCTGGGCCAAGCGCTATCTGATCGTCGTGCCGACGCTCTCCAGCCCCTTCCTGCCGATCCAGGGAGTGCCGGAGACGTGGGGACACTATGTTCCGAGCATGGTGGAATGGTCGATCACGGCCGCGGCTTTTGCCGCTTTTCTGCTGCTGTACACCTTCCTGGTCAAGATCTTCCCCTCTGTCTCCATCTGGGAAACGCGGCCAGCCGAGCGGCCCGAAGAGCCGCCTACGATTTCCGCGGCGTTCAGGCCGGCCTGGAAGACGGCCGTTCCGTTGGCGATGCTGCTGGCCTTGATTCTGGTGGCCGCATCGCTCGCCCATGCACAGGGTGCCACCCAAGGCAAGCCGTCCGCACCTGAGCCGACGGCCCTTTCCGTCAGTTGGAAAGCTCTACCGCCAGCAGAGCTCCCCACGGTGGAGGATGCCAGGACCACTCCGCCACCCGCCTCGGCTGGACGGATCTATCTTTCCACTAGGGGGATGCCCATTCTCTGGCCTTCGAAAACCAAGAGCCCCGTTCGGGAGATGGGTAATTCGGTGGTCGAGGTGTCGGCACAATTGCGGGACGCTAAAGGCCAGCCTCTCGCCTACCAGGCGGTGGGGTTTGCGCTCAAGACGTCGCTGGGCACGCTGGATTTCGGCCGCCGTCCGACGGATGACGAAGGCCAGGTCAAACTGGTTGTCCAGGACCGCCGCTATGGCCAATACAAGATGAACGTCACCTTCCAGGGCGACGAAACCCGCCATGCGAGCCGGGGGGAAGTGCTGGTGGATTTTGGCCCCCGTCCGGCTCCCGCCCTCCCGGAAAGCGGCGTGTTGATTTCGCCTGGCTTCAGCGCGGCGATCGGCCTGCCCTTCCTGTGCTTCTATGGCTCCATGTGGTGCGTCTTTGCCTACGTGGTCGGCTACCTCGTGTTTTGGCGCATGCGCCGGGAGCGGCACGCCAAGAACTAGGACAGGCTGGGCGGCCTGTGGAGTGCTCGCGCTGGTTGCGTCGGCGTCGGCGTATCGGGCCAACCCGGCTGTACCCGCTGGTGGAACCGCGGGAGCCCTGACCATAGGGCGGTACCGCGAGATGCCGGTGATGGCCCACCAAGAGAGCACATTCTTCGTGCACTCTCGGCACACGCCAAGCGCGACATCCATCGCGAGCACCGGGTGATACAATGTCCCGACCAATGAACGAAGTGGACCCAGGCAGGGTAGCGAACCAGCTCCAGAAAATCCTGGTCAGCCAGACGTTCGCTACTTCGGAGCGGTCGAGGTGTGAGCGCCGGTCAGAGAGTGCACCAAGTTGGCCGGTTTGGCGATGCGCCACGCACGTCTTTGAGCAGGCGCAGGCACACGTCGGCGCCGGCGCGCGTGAGCGCGGCGAGGTGCGATCAGGTCAAGGCATCCTTTTCAGAACATCGGGCTACCCTCCGCGCCGTCGACAGGATCGTGAGCCGTGGAT
>JAIQFL010000624.1 GCA_020073365.1 Terriglobia bacterium
TCCTTGTAAGCCACAGGAGCCTCTTCCGCCAATCCGTTCATTGATCCGGCACAGATCAGAATTCCTCGGCTTCTCAACTGGTCGCACAATTCCTTACCACGGACCATCTTCTTCGCCTTGGCTCGGCTCATCACTCGGCCCGCTCCGTGACACGTGGAACCGAAGGTCTGCTGCATGGCTTCGGTCGTCCCAATTAGGACGTACGAGGCTGTACCCATAGAACCGGGTATCAGTACGGGTTGGCCGATGTAGCGCAGGTCATCTGGTAGCACAGCGGATCCCGGCCCGAACGCTCGAGTGGCGCCCTTGCGGTGAACACAGACCCGCACTCGGTGGCCATCAATTTCATGCTCTTCAATCTTCGCCATGTTGTGAGCGATGTCGTACACCTGGCGCAACTCAAAATCTTTGATCCGGCCCGCCAATATTTGCTCGAAGCTGTGCCGGACCCTATGCGTCAGTAGTTGCCGGTTGGCGAAGGCGAAGTTCGCGGCACATGCCATGGCGTGGAAATATTCCTGCCCCTCCTCGGAATCAAATGGCGCGCAGACTAATTCTCGATCTGGAAGGGTGATCCCATAATCCCGCACTGCCTTCTGGAATCGGCCTACGTAGTCTTGGCATACCTGGTGGCCAAGGCCACGGGAGCCGCAGTGAACCTGCACCGCGACATTTCCCAAGTACATACCCAAACGTGCCGCAGTGGCCTCATCGTAGACTTCAGCGATCCTGTCCACCTCGAGGAAGTGGTTTCCGGCGCCCAGGGTCCCGAGTTGATCCCGCCCACGTTCACGAGCGCGGTCGGAGACAAAGCCGGCATCGGCGCCGGGAACTCGGCCGAACTCCTCGGTGCGATCCAAGTCCTCCTGGGACGCATAGCCCTTCTCCAGCATCCAGCGCGAACCTTCCTGCAGAACTCTATCCAACTCGGTGTTGGTCAGGCGCACATGCCCGCGTGAGCCCACGCCGCTTGGGCAATTTGCGTATAAGGAAGACGCGACGTCTTCGAGGAACGGCCTAATCTCCTCGGCGGTCGCCAGCGATACCAGGAGCCGCACACCGCAGTTAATGTCGTAGCCGACTCCCCCCGGGGAAATTACCCCTTCCGGAAGGCGGGTCGCCACAACTCCTCCAATCGGGAAACCGTAACCTTGGTGAATGTCGGGCATCGCGATGGCGTAACTGATCACGCCAGGCAGCGTAGCCGTGTTCACGAGTTGCACCACAGAGTTATCAGCCAGAGCCGCGCCCAACAGCTCTTCATCGGCGTAAAGGCGCGCGGGCACACGCATGTCATCGCGAAATGTCGGCGGGATCTCCCAGATGTTTTCGGCCACGTGCACGAAATTGTGTTTGCCGAGCATGACGCTCGCGCTCTCTCGCCGCACTCAGACATCGAAAACGATGGTGGCTTCCAGTCCTTCTGGAGTCTGTTTTATTGTCAGGTCATGGAAAGTGGCAGCTTTGATATGTGTAACCCACCCTTCTGACTGTCGACCATCTAGTCGCGCGTGGAGGTGACGGTTGCTGGATTCCAAAATCTGGAAACGATCGTAAACTTCACCATGGGTTTGTTCCAGATACAAAATCTCGTTCAGCCAGTTCACTAACAACGCTTCTCTATCGATACCCTCGACTTCGATGGTGTGGACCGCCGACGGTTCCCCGCTTGGCCCCAACGGGTCCAAGGAACTCATGGCTCGAGCGGCATTCTCCAGCAATCCCGCAAAATTCCGGCCTTGCACGCGAAAAGCGCGATCGGCGGTGTGCTCGATTTCCTCAAAGCTCATCGCGACCTCGAGAACTGATCGCCAGGAGTGTCAACGGCGAAGTTCCGACATCGGTTCCATCACTGGTTGCATGACTCTGAGACGGTTCTCAACAGACTCGAGAAGCTTCTCCCTCTTAAGCAGCAAAAGTTTGAATTCGCGATGGTCCGTATGTGAGATCTCTCTCAGCAGTGCACGATGCCTTTCGCCAAGAATCTCCAACACAAGCTCGCACTCCTCTATGGTTAACGTGAGTTCCATAACCCCTCCTATGACGTTAGCGCGACGGTGGCAGATCGCTGGACCATGCGTCGGCAGTAATCAGCCATTTCTTTCCCACGCGGCTCCAAACCGTAAGATACTTGCCGTGATCTTCTCTTCTCGTTCCGTCATTCCCTGGCAGGCTCATGCGATACGTGCCCACGTCCCAGGCAACGGGCCCCTGTTGCCTGATATAAGTGACGTCAAAGGCGAGGTCGGACACGCCATGGCCGAGCGGCGCCTTCAGATACTCTCGAATCGAATCGCGTCCGTGAACCGCTGGGTGGTGTGGTGGAAGGTAAACGGCATCGACAGCATAGGCAGCCGCTAATTCGTCCAACTCCCCTGCATTCCAATGGTGAGCCCAATCCTTGCCGATCTGGCGGATCATGCCAGCCGCATCGACGCCTCTGGGTTGGGCAATCGTGCGGTCTCGTTTCGTCCTGGCGCCTTGAGCACGTTTCTTCGCAGTCCTTTGCATGGCAGCCCTCCTCCTCTCCATTCAGACACTCGTCGAAGTAAACTCAAGCAGCGTGGGGAATCGAAGCGGCCATTCGGTCCAGCAGCGACCGCACATCTTCATCGCTGATCTGGCTGAAATCCTGATACCACTGTGACACCGCCAAGAAAAGTTCCGGCTCTGCCACGCTGATGACTTCGTCTGCTTCCATTCTGATCGCGCTGCAACCGGATGCTGGAGCGACCGGAACGGCGACCACAACTCGCGCGGCCTTTCGCCGACGGATCGCTGCGGCCGCCGCCAGAATGCTGCATCCTGTCGCGATGCCATCATCCACGAGAATGACCGTTTTCCCTGCCAGTTCCAGCGGTGGGCGGCTGCCGCGATATAGCCCCTCGCGGTATTCAAGCTCCTTGCGCGCGGCCGCCGCCACCCCCTGGATGTCCTTTTCCGACACACACAGTTCCTTGACGATCGAGAGATCGAGTACCTGCATGCCGCCCTCAGCAACCGCACCCATAGCGAGTTCCCTGTTCCACGGAGTGCCGAGCTTGCTGACCACAAAAACATCCATCGGGACGTGCAGCGCGCCCGCCACCGCCGAAGCCACGGGCACGCCACCCCGAGGAAGTCCCAGCACAACCACGTCGTCACGACCGGCGTATGTCGACAGCCTGTTCGCGAGTACACGCCCGGCTTCGAATCGATCCACGAATGGGAGTACTTCGAGGTCCTCGTCTTCCTCTCGGAATAACATGACTCCCCCTTATCGAGCATCTGCGGCCTCAGGCTGCCGCTTGCGACCGAGGTTCCGCGTCCCCCGGCCCTCGGGCCGGGTGTTCGCTCCCGCACAGGTCAGCGCCGCTAAACGGCAACAGCCCTATTTACGCTGCTACCGCCGGCTTGCCGGGACGGATTTCCTCTTTCTTTTGCTCCGTCATAGCAGGCTGCATGGTTGCAAGCTTGGCAAGCGCCTTACCAGCGAGAACCGTCAAATGGATGGCCGCGACCGCGCCCAAGATAGCGGGCACGACGTACACGTTCTCCACCTTCCAGAGCCAGTGTCCCAACACCGGCGAGCCTAGCCATGCCCCAAGCCAACCAACGATCAGCTTCCCGAACCGAGCATCATTGCCCTCGAGAAACCGATAACGGATGACGTCGTGGTAGGCAACAGCAACCACCGCTCCGATGAGACTGAGAACCAGAAAGGAAAGCAAGCTCATCCCCAGCATAACGACACCTCCTGGGGACCAGGGGAGACCAAGGTTGGTCTTCGAAGAACGAGGTCCAGAACTGGGTCAAATAAACGTTGCCAATCGAGGTCCCGAATCGAGACTCGATCCGCAAATTGATCTTTTCATCTTTAATTCTAGGCCTGCGCGATCACAGACTCAATACTTCCGGAAAGTGATCATCAGGGACTATGGCACCGAAACGCGATTCCACCCAGTTCCCAACCTGTCTTCGTCGGCGCTATCGACCTAGAATGCAGGAGTGGTTCCTTTGGTCCGTTTTGGCTGTGCTATGCCGCTGCGGCAAGTTTTTTTTCGATTTTACGCGGAGTTGAATGAACTGCTCCCGCCGACCAAGAGAGTTTCTTGTTTCGTCCATGGCTTGGATCCCGCTGCCACGCTCAAGGATGTGATCGAGGCTTTAGGCGTGCCGCACACCGAAATCGGTCTCATCTTGATTAATGGTGAGTCCG
>JAIQFL010000625.1 GCA_020073365.1 Terriglobia bacterium
TATTCGCAACTCGGCCTGGGGGACACCTACGCGCTGATGGGCAACCAGGTGCAGGCGCGGGTCGAGTACAACAAGGCCATCCAGATGGCGCACACGCAGGCGGACCGCCTGTCCTACGCGTTGCAGAGTGCCACCACCTGGGTGCGCGAAGGAAATTTTGCCGAGGCCGACAAAGCCTTTGCCGCGGTTGCGGAGAAGGCTCAGGCCGCCGGGTTCGACCTCACCGAAGCCCAAGCCCATCGCATGATGAGCCTCTATCAGAGCGACGATGCCGAGGCCTTGAAGCACCTGGCCTCTGCCGAAGAGGCTCTCAACCACCCGAGCAGCAGCGTCTCGCAATCCGACCGGGATGACGAACGAGCCAGGATCCTGCGCTACCGCGCGGTCCGCGCCGATCACGCCGGCAATCAGGAACTGGCGGCTCAAACTGTGCAACAACTGGAAACCATGGCGGGCAGCACGCGCAGCGCCGTGGTGCAGAGTTCTTATCACGGCGCCGCGGGGACACTGCTGATGAACCAGCAGAAAATCCCGGAGGCGATTGCCCACTTGGAAGAAGACGAGGACAATCCCTACTCGCTGGAACTGTTGTCTCGGGCCTACTCGATCAGCGGCGCCAGTGACAAAAGACACGAAGTCGAAGTCAAACTGCGCTCCAGCAATGCGCCCACCATGGAACAAGCCCTGGTCGTTCCGGCGGTCCGCTCCCGGCGGCCGGAAGGCGAGTAGCAATAGACAGTCCTCAGTCTTCAGTCGTCGGTCGTCAGCCAGTCTTAGTTTTCAGCTGACGACAGACGACTGACGACTGCCTTCCTTTGTGGTAGGCTCCACTTCTCATGACAGACGTCAAGCGTGAACGTCGTTCCGGACAGCGGGTTGCGGCGCGGGTACCGGTCTCCATCAAGACCCAGGCCGGCTCGGTCGAGACCACGGGCTTCACTCGCGATCTGAACAAGGGCGGGATCTTTCTCTATACCGACTCTCGCATCGTCGCCGGCAGCGAGCTGGAGATGGTCCTGATACTGCCGCCCGAAATCACTCAGGGCACAAAACAATGGGTATGCTGCCGGGCGTCAGTCGTAAGAGTGGAGGATAGCGAAGACGGCGGAGACTTTGGCGTGGCCGCCAGCATCCGCAGCATGGAGATCCTGCCCGAAATCCCCAGCTAAATATCTGATTAAGCTGGACTTGTGCCGCAACCGATGGGCCCGCCGGGGGAGAGTTGCGGGCGCGCCCGGTCCTGGGGTGAGAAAAACTTTGCGAAATATCTGAAATTCTTAATGCATATGCATCACTTTTGGTGCAATAATGCGGGCCCTTGAATTGCACTGGCTCAAGGTATCCCTGATTCAGTCGATGCACATTAGAGAATTTGCTGATTCGGGCAATTCTGATCTGAATATAACGATCTCGAAAATTGGGGTGATCCGGTATGTGGATGGAAAAATTGTTTGCCGGCGTGTTGCGTGTGCTGACCCCGCTGGGGCCGCGTTACATAAAACCTTCACTGGCGCAACGGATTTATCTGCTGTGGGTCTTCCGCAACTTTCAAGTGCTGCCCCTGCAAGTGCTGACGCGTCGGCAACGCCGGGTGATCGACGCATTGTGCTTGGAGCCGCGCTTCGTCTCCCTGACGGATTCGAAGGGATGGGAAGCCCCCATCCTCGGCACGCTGGAGCGACGCCCGCCCATTGCCCCGTCGCGTCGCCCCAACACCCGAATTTCGGACGCGGTCTCGCCCTTCGGAGCTGACCTGTCGAACGCAGAGCGGCATTCCTGACCCGGGGAAGTCCAGTTTCAAAGTTTCCGGTTTCAAAGTTTCAAGTAGAAGACTTTGAAACTGGAAACCTTGAAACCCGTCCTCACGTGGTACGACTGCAATCCCGTGTGTTATATTCGTTATCGTATTTTGCAGTGCGCTGATCCAGTGGTTCCGGCAAGCAGCTTCCCGGCTGCAGCATGAAGCGATCTCCCGCAACCCGCGACAAGATCGGCGGGTCCCCGGGGTTGACACTCAATCCAGAAACGGGCGCGTAGCTCAATTGGCAGAGCAACTGACTCTTAATCAGTAGGTTGAAGGTTCGATTCCTTCCGCGCTCACCATCTAACCTCAAGCGGACAAAATACTTAAAGGCTACCGCACCCAGGAGCACGCGGCACCGGGAGTGTTTTCGCAGTAGAGCACACGCCAGGACTTCGGCTTGCGCGCCGCCGTCCAGGCGCGTCCCTGAATGAAGTAGGGCTTCGCCCAGACCTCGCTATCGATGGCGCGGGGCGCAATGACGGTCACCTGAACAGCGCTTTCGGGCGGAACGCCGCGGCGGGGATCCATGATGTGCGAGTAACGGCGTCCGCCGGCACGGAATGATTTCTCGTAGTTGCCCGAGGTGGAGAGAGACAGGTCTTTAAGGAACACCTGCGCCGCGTTCTTCCGGTGGTCCCAGGGGTCGGCAATGCTGATGGGCCAGCCGCGGGGCTCCTCTGGAGGGTTGCCAAGGCCGAAAATACTGCTGCCGGATGCGGCGACGAGCGCGCTGCGCATACCTCGTGCGCGGAGGACCTCGACCATGCGATCGACGGCGTAGCCCTTGCCCACTCCGCCGGGATCGATCTCGACGCCGGGACGATCGAAGCGCACAGTTCGCTTCCGTGCGTCCAGTTGCACGTGCCGGTATCCCACCAGTTCGAGCGCTTCGCGGATCTGGTCGGGAGATGGAACATGACGGCCCCCGCCGGAAAAGCCCCAGGCGCGCATGAGCGGGCCGACGGTCAGATCAAAGGTGCCTTCGCTCGCGCGGCTGTACTCGATGCAATCGGACAGGAGACGGAACAACTCCGGCGAGACTGCGACCGGACGCGCGGCCGCCTCACGATTGATACGGCTCCACTCGCTCGCGGGCCGGTAATTCGAGAGCAACGCGTCCAGGCGGTGGGCCTCCTCAAACGCTGCGTCCATCGCCTGGTTCATGGACGCCCGATCGGAGCCATAGAGGACGACGGAAAACGTCGCCCCCATGGCATCCGTGCTTCTTTCCAACCGCAACGGTCCGGCTGCCCGCACCAGCAGAACCGCTCCGAACAGGGTGAGAAACAAACGGCTCAGGACTGCTCCTTCGGCATCTGGTTCTTCCAAAAGGCTTCGTAGTCGAACATCGCTTCCTTGATGGGCACGCCGCGCACATCGATCTGTTTCAGGTCCGCCGACCCGAGTCCCACGGCCTCGGCCAGAAGCATCATATTGTCGGCGTACTGGAACATCTCATCGCCGGGCTGTAACTGTTCCGGAGGATGCCCCTTGGGGTCTTTGAACACGCGATACGGCGCCTCATGCCGGCCGGCACGGGGGTTGTAGCCCATGGTAGCCGCGGCCACAGCGTCCGTATTGACGCAGTTCCTGCCGACGACGAGTAGTCCCGGATGAGCGGGCTTGGAACCCAGGACCCATGGACCCTCGCCGCCGACCATGGAGACGATGCCGTCGGCGATGGCGAGATCCACCGGGCGCGCGCCGAGAATATCGACCAGAATTCGAGGGAGCCGCCAGCCTTCGTACCGGTTCGATTTCGGATCGAGCTCGGCGGGCGCGCCGGAAGGCGCCTGCACCTGCCCGTAGTGGAAGACGGTCTCCCGGTCGCCATATAAGCCCAACGGCGTGATGCCGAACAGGTTCTTGATGCAGATGGTGAGACCCATCTCTTCATGGTTCTTGATCTTGCCCAGGCTCACGAAGAAATCGCAGTCCTGATAGGAGTGGTTCAACTGGAAGGCCGGGAAGATATACGGTTTGCTCTGGACCTTCAGCAGAGAGTATTGCTTGCCCTGGCCGAGCGCGTTGGTGTCCTCGAATTCGACCAGGGGCGCCGCATTGCGGATGGCGGCGACGTCCCAACCGCCCGAGAGCAACTTGTCTTCGAGTTTGTAGCCGGGCTTGCGCCCGCCGGCGCTTTCGAGAATGCGGATGCGCTTCGCGCCGAGTGCACCGAACACCGCGACCACTGCTCCGACCACGCGGGGGTGCACCCAATGCGTGTCGCCCGCCGTGTATCCGGGGAACCGTCCGCCGCCGGTCAGATTGACCTTGATGCCGACCGTCTTCCCCTTGACCTGGTTGCCGATCCCGCCGATCTGATCGAACATCAGCCGGAATCGGGCCGTCAGGTCGTCGTCGTAGCTGCGGACCTTGGCGACGGATACC
>JAIQFL010000179.1 GCA_020073365.1 Terriglobia bacterium
TGGATGCCGGCGCCGACGATTTCGTGACCAAGCCTTTCAGCACGCCGGAACTGCTGGCTCGCATACGGGCGGCGCTCCGGCGAGTGCCGGTCCTGCAATCGTCGCCGGGCCGGCTCCGCTTCGGCCGGCTTTTGATCGACTTCACCGCGCGGTCCGTGTGTAACGGGTCTGCCACCGCCCACCTCACGCCCAAGGAGCTCGACCTGTTGAGGTACCTGACGCAACATGCGAATGAGGCGGTGTCGCACCGTGAGTTGCTGCAGGCCGTTTGGGGACCCGATTACGGCGACCAGGTCGACTATCTTCGCGTCTTCGTCAAGAATTTGAGGAAGAAGGTAGAGCCGAACCCGGAACACCCCGAGTACATTACGACCGAGCCTTGGGTGGGCTATCGCTTCAATGGGCTGCCCGAAGCGCAGTGATTTCCTTCCCGCCTGCGCAGTGTTGGATTTTACCACTCTATTCGGGCAACAACCTTAAGAAGGACCCCCACACACGAATCGAGCGGTGCCCCCGCTTTAGGGTATTGTGCTTAGGGTGAATTCCGGTTGTACTTGAGATGAGCCCCTCAATGCGAATCAGCCCTTCTGCCCTATGAGCATGCCGAGCACGATGACACCCGAGGACCGCGAACTCCTCGAGGTGCTGTACTTCCGACGCGACCGGATCAAAACAGCCATCAGATTGCTGGAACAGATTCAAAGACTGCGCAAGAAACGGACTTACTCGATGGGTAGTATCCTTCGTGAGTTAGAGATTCCAGATTAGCCCTGGATTAGCCCCGCTGGTTTCCGGCCGGTCTGGCATTTTACGATCGCCTCGTAAGTGGCACACCACCCAGTCAAGCCTGGAACTTTCCTGCAAAACGTGACCGGCGCACGTACAATCAATGTACGGGTATGGCATTTCTTTCTCCCGTGCAGCGGGCGCTGCTGAAGGCCGTTTCCAAGCTGGGATACGGCAATCCGTTTCTGCCAGAGCGCGTCCAATCGGAGCGCGCCGTGCTAGGCGGCGATTTCGTCGAAGGCGAGCCGGTGTGGAGTTACCGCATCGACCAGCCCGGCCCGCGCGCCAACGTCTGGCGCATCCAGGAGCGCCTGGAACCGGTGGTGGAACAGCTCCGCGCGCGGCTCGGCGAAGGGACGGAGGCCGGCGAGCAGGACCTGGTGCTCTATGAAGACGCCGCGCTGCAAGTGCTCTATACCCGCTACTACCGCAGCTTCTACGATGCCGGGTTCGGACCGGGGGCGGCCCGGCCCGACGCGGGGCGGTGGCTCTTCTACGGCAATTTTCAGGCGGACTGGCGCCACTTCTTCCAGATCGAGGGCATCCGCCTGCCCACGGGGCACGACGCGCGCCACACTTTCGCCTGCTTCCGCCAGATCCAGCGGGACTTCGAGTACGTCTTCCGCGACATCATCGGCAGCTCGATGCCCGCGGCGAGGCTGCGCGCGTCCGTCTGGCAATCGATTTTCACGCACGATATGCGGCGCTACCGGCGCACACTGTACGCCCGCATGGGCGAGTTCGCCACGCTGATCACCGGACCGTCGGGCACCGGCAAGGAGCTGGCCGCGCGGGCCATCGCGGAGTCGCGCTACGTGCCGTTCGACGAGCAGCGCATGTCGTTCGCCAACGACGACGGGGAGTCGTTCTTTCCCATCAACATCTCGGCGCTCTCGCCCACCCTGGTGGAATCGGAGTTGTTCGGGCATCGTCGCGGGGCATTTACCGGCGCGGTTGCGGATCGGAAAGGATGGCTGGAGTCCTGTCCGGAATCGGGCTCGGTATTTCTGGACGAACTGGGCGACCTGGATCCCGCGATTCAAGTGAAGCTGCTGCGCGTGATCGAGACGCGGACGTTTCATCCGGTGGGCGACACCGCCGGGCGGCAGTTCCAGGGCAAGCTGATCGCCGCGACCAACCGCGATCTGACGGTGGCCATGCGCAAGGGCCAGTTTCGCGAAGACCTCTACTACCGGCTGTGCTCGGACCAGGTGACCACGCCTTCGCTGGCGGAGCAACTGGCCGATTCGCCGGGCGTGCTGCGGGAGCTGGTGTTCTACATGGCGCGGCGCGTGGCGGGGCCCGAGGCCGAGGAACTGGCGCGCGAAGTGATGCAGTGGATCGAGGGAAACCTGGGGATGGACTACCCCTGGCCCGGGAACTACCGCGAGCTGGAGCAGTGCGTGAAGAACGTGCTGATCCGGCGCAACTACCGGCCCTCGCGCGCCGGGGCGGAAGATCCGCTGGAGCTGTTTTCCCGCGAAACCCGCGCCGGGCGGCTTTCCGTGGACGAGCTGGTATCACGCTATGTCACCATCGTCTACAGCCAGACGGGCAGTTACGAGGAGACCGCGCGGCGGCTGGGGCTCGACCGCCGGACGGTGAAGGCGAAGCTGGATACGGGGCTGTTACGGAGACTGCGAAGCTGACGCGGGGACCGGCGGTCAGCCGTTTCTTTCCAGCGCACTCGTGGAGCCGGCGCCTTGCCAGGCGCATCGCGACTCGTCGAGAGTTCCGTGGCGCGGGCTGTCAGCCAGGCTTCCGCCTGCCACGCCTGGCATTCGTGACGGCGTATCGGGGGTAAACAATGTCCGCATGAATGCGGACGGCCCTGAGGGCGCCCCAGCCTGAAAGGCCGCTCCACGGCGCGGCGCCTGTCCCGACGCCGCTCTATCCCACGTACGCTACGGCGTCGATCTCGACCTTGGCGTCCTTGAGCGGCAGCGCGGCCACGATGATGGTGGTGCGGGCGGGCCTGGCTTCACCGAAGAACTCGGCGTAAACCTCATTCATGGGTTTGAAATCGCCGGCGTCGACCAGGTAAACCCCACACCGTACGACCGTCGCCAGGGATGCGCCGCAGCTTTCCAGGATTTGTTTGATGTTGGTCAACACCTGCCGTGTCTCCACTTGCACGTCGCCGAAGACCACTTGCCCGCTCACCGGATCGATGGAGATCTGGCCGGAAACATAGATATAATCGCCGGCCCGCACGGCTGGCGAGTAAGGGCCGCGCGGAGTGGGCGCGCCCGGGGGGGAAATACGCTCGATCATGAATTAGTGTCCTTCCGCTTCTAAATAACGTTCGACTTCTATGGCGGCCATGCAACCGGCGCCGGAGGCGGTAATGGCCTGGCGGTACGTGCGGTCTTGCACGTCGCCGGCATGGAAAATCCCCGGGATGCTGGTACGCGCGCCGCCCTTGGAGACGATGTAGCCGTCGGGGTCGGTTTCGATCTGGCCCTTGAACACTTTGGTGTTGGGGATGTGGCCGATAGCGACAAAGAAACCGTCCACATCCTGCTCCCAGACCTCGCCGGTCTTGACATTACGCAGGCGCACGCCGGTCACCAGCTTCTGCGAAACATCGAAGACGTCTTCCACCACGGTATTGGGGAGCCACTTGATCTTGGGATTGTGGCGCGCGCGGTCGAGCATGATCTTGGAGGCTCGAAACTCCTCGCGGCGGTGGACCACCGTAACTTCGCGGCCGAAGCGAGAGAGGAAGTTGGCCTCTTCCATGGCGGAATCGCCGCCGCCGATCACCATGATGTTCTTCTCCCGATAGAAGAAGCCGTCGCAGGTGGCGCAGGAACTCACGCCGTGGCCGATCAGCTCATGTTCGGATGCCAGGCCCAGCCAGCGCGCCGAGGCGCCCGACGCGACGATGACCGTGCGGGTTTCGATCCATTCGCCTTCGATGTTGAGGCGAAAGGGCCGCTGGGAAAAGTCGGCGTCGACTACGGCTCCGTGCACATACTCGGCGCCGAAGTTCTGGGCCTGTAGCTTCATGCTCTCGACCAGATCGGGACCATTAATGCCGGCGGGAAAGCCGGGGAAGTTTTCCACCAGGGTGGTGAGGGAAAGTTGCCCGCCGGCTTCATGACCGCTGACCACCAAGGGCTGCAGATTGGCGCGCGCCGAGTAGATGGCTGCGGTACTGCCGGCGCAGCCGGAACCTATGATCACTACGTTTCGCATCGGAAAGAACAATTTAGCATAGTGGGCATTCCCGGCTGTGGGAGCGGCTGGTGCGGCAGGCCCTCGGCCTGCCCCGGCGCCCGTGGTCGCTGGCTAATTGCTCCTCGGGCGATTCTCAGCGATCGCGCAGGAGGCCTTGTGAGATCAGGTCCGCCAGGCCGAGGCCTCCCTGTTGCGCCAACGTGGTGGCGAGGTGCTGTTCGGCGTATTCGGTCGCGCAATCGCTGGAGGAGTCGTTGCCAGACCCCAGCCACCCGCTGCCGCTCTCCCGCACCGAGCGCAGAATCTGGCCGATCAACAAGGCCTCGAATTGCTGCGCGGCGTCCCGGACCCTGTCCGGATCGTCTGGTTTCCTGGCCTGCCCGGCCGCGGACAGGGGCTGGAGTTGCGCGATTCCCACCTGACTCATTCAGATCACCTCCACTTCCGCTTCGAGCGCGCCGGCGCTGCGCAGGCTTTGCAGGATCGCGATCACATCGCGCGGTGTGGAACCGATTGCCGCCAGCGCCCGCACCAGTTCCTCCACCGTGGCTCCCTGCTTTAACACAACGCTACGCGCCTTCTCTTCTTTCGTGGCTACGGTAGTTTGCGGAACTACTTCGGTGGTGCCCTGCGAGAGCGGCGCGGGCTGCGAGACCGCGAACGTGGTTTGGACTTCCACGCTGAGATTGCCGTGCAGGATCCCCACGGGCGCGATGTGGACGTCTTTGCCTAAAACGATGGTTCCCGTGCGCTCGTTGACGACGACCCTCGCGGGACGGTCCGCTTCCACCACCAGGCTCTCCAGTTCGGCGATGAATTCGGTAGTGCGCGACTGGTATTCGGGGGGAATCGTAACACTGATCAACCCGGCGTTCTCGGATCGGGCGGCTCCCGCGGGATTCGCGAATTTCTTGTTCACGACCTCCACAATCCGCGCCGACGTCGTAAAGTCCGATTGACGCAGTTGCAACCGCACGAAACCGCGCGGCGTCAGCGAAGGCGCGGCGCGTTCGACGATCGCGCCGTTTGGGGAGCGGCCCACCGTCGGGTGATTCACGGTCTGGCTCGCGCCGCCGCGCCCGGTGGCGAAGCCTCCGGTAATGACCGGCCCCTGCGACACCGCGTAGACCTGGCCATCGGCGCCCCGCAGCGAGGTGAGCAAGAGGATGCCGCCTTGCAGGTTGCTGCAATCGCCGATGGCTGCCGAGGTGGAATCGATGCGCATTCCGGGCTGTGCGAAGGGCGGTAGAGTGGCGGTTACCATCACGGCCGCGGTGTTGGCCACGCGTATCGCGGTGGCCGGTACGGAAATGCCCATGCGTTCCAGCATGTTCGTAAGGCTTTGCGCGGAGAACATCGCCTGGCGCCGGTCGCCCGTGCCGGCCAGGCCCACCACCAGGCCATAGCCGATCAGTTGGTTCTCGCGGACGCCCTCGATCGCGACCAGGTCCTTCAGGCGGGCGGCCCGTTGCTGCGCGGGCCAGAGCAGGCCGGCAATCACGACTGCGAACAGTATCTTCATGTTCAGAATGGTAGTAACCCCAGGAGCAAACGATAAAGGATAAAGGGCCGCCGAATGGCGTCGCCAACGACACCTTTGCCATTTACGTGCACCTCCAGTTGCCCCAGGCGGTTGGATTGCACGCTGTTGGTGGCGTCGATGTCGGCGGAGCGGACCACCCCGCGAACCGTAATGGTCTGCCGCTCGGAATTGATCTGGACGTCCTTGGAAGCTTCCACCACCAACGCTCCGCCCGGGAGCACGTGGGTGACCCGCGCCGTGAGGGTGGTGCTTAGAGTTGTCACCCGGCTGGTGGTCCCCTGGCCGGCGAGCTGCTGGTCGCCGGCAACATTCGCCAGGTTAGCCAAAGCCCCGGCTGCGTTGGTCACGCCAGCCAGGGCGGTGATCGAATTCTTGGTGGTCGACGTGCGCTGCGTCTTGGTAGTGCCGCTGGTTACCGCGGAAGCCTGCTCCGCCACCACAATCGTCAGCAGGTCGTCGACCTGGCTGGCTCGCACGTCCCGGGCAGCGTCCGCGAGTCTTGACCCGGGCAGCCAGACCGAGCCGGGCGTTACCGAAGCAGCCACCGCCGAGCGGGCTTCCGCTTCCGAAACATAGCGATCCAGCGGCGAGTCCACCTTCGCCGGCGGCTTCTTCTTGGCGCTCCATGCTACACCCGTCAAGAGGAGCAAGCCAACCAGCAGCTTCATAGACCTTCCTTTCCCACCGAGACCTTGCCCTTAGCCACTACACGCGCAAGGAAGCGCTTCTTCGACTCCGGATTGCTGACCGGTATGGTCTGGCCGGTCGAACCGGAACCCTCCGCAACCGCCGGCAACTTCAGGTGGGCGCCGCCACTCCATACGTCGACCTCCACGACGTCGCCACGGGTCACTTCTTTCGGGGCCGCGAGCCATTGCGAGCGGAGGACCGTGCCCGATATGACGGAGCGTAGGAGGACTCTGCCTGCCACCTGTTCCAGGGAACTTGCGAATACCTCGACGGACGGAAAGTCTTCGCGCATTTCTACTCGCAACTGCGAGGCTTCTACCGGCCGGCCAGGTTTCAAATCCTCCGTTGCAATAACGCGCGGAGCCACCACCAAGACCTTTACCTTGGCCCAGACCATAAAACGGTGATCGCCAGCGTAGTGTACCGATCCGCTCCAGAATCCGCCAGACGGAATCTGGCGCAGGCCACTCACGCGGAATTCCAGGTCCCCTTCGGGAGCGGGCAGCCTGCCGTAATCGAGGATCTCGATGCGGGCCTCGGGCAACTGCTTTTTCATGACCGCCAGCAGGCGCGCCGGATCGAGCGGCGCGACCCTGCGTTCGACGCAAAACTCACTCTCCGGAGCAGCCCCGATATTGAGGCGGGCCGCCAGCCGCCGCAGTTCGGGCAGACGGAACACGCGCTGGACTCCCGGAGCCGGGGCCAGCGCCACAGGCGTGTCCGGCGTGCCGGCATCCAGACCGGGAAACGCCGGCGCGAGGTCGCGGATGGTGATGCGATCGGAGCCGGGGTTCACGGCTAGGCAAGTGGCCAGCGCAACTGAAACGAGAGAGATCATCGGGACAGGTTATTGATGGTTTGATACATCTGGTCGGCGGCCTGGACGACCTTGGAGTTGGCCTCGTAGCCACGCTGCGCCACGATGAGGTTGACGAACTCCTCCACCACCGACACATTGGATTGCTCCAGGTAGCCCTGCATCACCGTGCCCAGACCTTCCTGACCGCCGGGCGCGCCGACCGTGGCATCTCCCGAAGCGTCTGTGGGAGAGAAAAGGTTCCCCCCCAGGCCGTTCAGCCCGGCGGGATTCTGAAAATTCGCGAGCTGGATCTGGCCGGCCTGCTGCGCCGCCGTTTGGCCCGGAAGGGTATAACTGACGGTTCCATCCTGCCCAATCGAGATCGCCTGGGCATTGGGCGGAATGGTGGTCTGCGGTTCGAGCGGATGGCCCTCCGATGTGACGATGCTTCCGTCTTTATCGAGATGGAAGCTCCCCGCCCGGGTGTATGCCAGTTCGCCCGAGGGGAGCCGCACCTGGAAGAAACCGCGGCCTTGGATCACCATGTCGAGGGGGTTGTCGGTTTGGGAAAAAGCGCCCTGTGTGAAGATGATCTCGTTGGACGAGGGGCGCGTACCGAGACCGAGTTGCAACCCGGTGGGCACCACCGTCTGCTGTCCCGAGGCGGACCCGGGTTGGATTACGCTCTGGTAGATCAGGTCCTGGAACTGCGCGCGGCGGCTCTTGAAGCCCGCGGTGTTGGCGTTCGCCAGGTTGTTGGCGATGTTGTCGACGTTCATTTGCTGCGCAGACATTCCGCTGGCAGCGCTGTACAGTGCTCGAATCATCCGATATCCCCTTTTTACGTCCCTACCTTGGCTACTTCCTCGACGGCCCGCCGGTTCATCTCCGCGCCCAGCGCTACGGCCTTTTGCAGCATTTCGAACTGCCGCATGACGCTCACCAGCCGCACCGCCGCTTCCGCGCTTCCGGTGTTGGAAGTCTCGAGCTTGCCTTGCTCCACGGAAGTTGCGGCCGGTGTGGAGGGCCGCACTGCCGGATCGGTGAGGCGGAAGTAATTGCTGCCCTGTTTGACGAGCCCGGCGGTGCTCGTAAAGTCCGCGATGTCGAGTTGGCCGAGGATTGTCCCGTCCTGCTGAACGGTGCCGTCGTTGGAAATCTCGACTGGGCGCGAAGCCTGCAAGGTCAGGTTGGCGGCCTTTACGCCCAGGACGGCGTAGCCGTCGGGTGTGACCAGTTTCCCATCGGCAGCCAGCCGGAAGCTGCCGTTGCGCGTATAGAGAGGTCCATTCGGGCCTTGTACCGAAAAGAAACCCTTCCCCGAAAGCGCCACATCCAGTGGACTGCCGGTAGATTGTATGGTGCCCTGGGACAGATCGATCCATGGCCGCTCGATTACGGGCATCGTGGGGACAGGGTCTGAGTCCTGAGCTTCCGGCGCCACGTACAGGCTGTAAAACTCGCGGTCCGCCTTGTACCCGCCGGTCGATGCATTGGCGACGTTGTTGGCAAGCAGATCGAGCGATTCCATCCGGGCGCGAAGCCCGCTCGCCGCGATGGCGGTCAGGGAGTCCATAGCAGCATGCACGTTGCACGCGGGGGGCCAAGGGGAAGCAAAGGGGGTAAATATCTTAAAATATGCGAAGTCGGCCGATAAGTACCCATGCGGGAAGCCGCCGACGCGTGACAGTTTCTTGCCGCGACAGGGAACCACGGCATTTTCTTGCCGCGCGCTTCTCAGTAACCCGTTGGAAATGCGCGCGCCTGGTTTGGACTCCGATCTGCAATTGATCCCCGCGTGACCGCACTTCCAGCGCGAGCTTCCCTTCTCGATGGCTTTCCGATCGAGTACCCATCGACGGGGCAGCCGGCGGCCTTCGGGAAGGATCTGCCCCGCAGCGGAAGCGCTGAGCCCGGGCGGGTAGCATCGGCGTTTCCCAAACTTCTGGAGGGCCTGTTTGAGCAGGGAGAGCCAGGCAGCCGGCGACCTGCACAAAAGGATGCTGCGGGTTCGGCGGCCTTTACCCTCGCGCTGAATCTGCCACCACAGCCAGCCAACCCGATGGTCTCGGCCGATCTTCCTCAGCCAGGTGGAACGTCTGGCGAAGAGCCGTCCGCGGTGACCTTTTCCACCCAGGGCTGGACCGGCGGTCCGAAGATCGAGAGCCGCGCATCGGGGACGCCGCCAGGCGGTCCGCCCAGCTCCTCGATCGATTTGGAATCAATGCAGCAGTCCGGGGGAACGGACACGTCGAGGAGATCTCCGCAGGAAACCCCGCGGCACGCACTGTCCCACGCGGCGCCCTTGAGTTCCGATGCGCCCGCCGCACCAGAGATGCCGGCGGCGGACCAGGCCAATGTGGCGCGGCCGGAACGCGGGGGCGCGCCATCGAGGTCCGCAGCCGGCCTCCTCGAACTGCCTGGCAACGCGCCGGCGCGACTACCGGTGCGGGCGGGCCTTCCGGCACGGCTTGACCGCGGAACCGGGACCCCTGGCGGCGAACCGCTGGCCGTCGCGGCCTTGGGTTCCCATGCGCCTGTCGAAGCAGAGATGCCGGCGGCAGCCGACTCCAACGCGGGGCAGGCGAGGAAGGACGACGCGCGGCCCCAGACCGCAATTCCCGGGCAGGTTGCCGGCTGGGTCCCACCACTTCCGGATGCGGTTTCCTCGGGCCTCTCGGAAAAACGTACCAGGTTGCCGCAGCTTGCCGAAGCCTCGAATGCCCCAGCGCCCGTCGAGACCTATACGGCATTCCCCGCTTCGTCGGCCGAGCGAAGCGCGCAACGCGCAACGCGCGCCGCCGGCCCCGGAGCAGAGGCGCGGCCACCATCGATAGCCAGCACGCGGCTTGGGGGCAATGTCGCACCTGAGCGGCAAGCGGCAAGAGCGGATGGCGCCCCGCAGACTCCCCCGGAGGCGGCCGGATCGGCCCGCGAAGGGCAAGGAGAAGGAGACTCCTGGGAACCGGCTGTCAGGGCGGGGACCGGGAACCAGTCAGAGAGCCCGCAACTCGCGTTTGGGGGGCGCCTGATTCCGGTTGCGGCCACGGATGCGCGAGCGAGCGCGGATCGAGGCGATCCACAGCCGCGCGCGGCGGACAGGCCCTCCCGCCCCGGAGGCGTATCTGCTTTTCCGGCCGTTCCTCCGGATTCCATCGGGGAAAAGGCCGTGACCGCTATCGAGGCTACCGGCCCGACTGCGGGTCAGCAGGAAGGAAACCCGCGGCCCCGAGGCACTCCCGCCGAAGAAGATGCCGCGCCGATCGAGCGCTTACGGAAACCGGAAGCCGCCCGCGCAGCCGAGCTGACCTCTTCGGCTGCAGATCGAACCGTTCTCGATCCTTCCCATGGGCCGCAGGAGAGCGCCGCGAATCGTGCGGACCGTTCCCAGGGAGAGCCGGCGCCCGAGCCGCAACGTGCATCGGCCCGCGTGGAGTCCGAGGCGCCGAAGCCCCCCACGACGACCCACGATATCAAGTTGGAAGTGGCCAGCGGCGACCAGCGGGTAGAAGTGCATCTGGTGGAGCGCGGGGGCGACGTGCACGTGGCCGTGCGGACGCCGGACACGCACCTGGCCGGAGAGCTTCGCGAAAACCTGCCGGCTCTCTCCACGCGTCTCGAGCAAACCGGGCTTCGCCCGGAAGAATGGCATACCACTACGCCCGCCAGCGGCGAGTGGCACCGGCAGGTGGAGCACTCTGCCGGCAGCAGCGCCAACGACCCGCAAGGCCAATCCCGGCAGGATACCCGCCAACGGCAGGGCGATCCAGAGCCGCGTCAGCCCCAAGTCATGGAAGAACAACCCAATCGAAAACAGAAAGGAAAGGATTTCGCATGGTTCATGTCTTCTCTTCGCTAAGAGCGTCAACGCAACCGATCCAGGTCACCACCAGAAAGCCGTCCCTAACCGCCAAAGATACGTCTGCGGACTCGGGAGCGGCGGATTTTCGGGCTCTGTTTACGAACAAGACCCCTGCCACAGCCACTCCCGGGAATCCGCCGGCGCCCAGTCCGGCTCCGACAGCCGAGTCTGTCTTCGGGCCCAATCCGTGGATTACGAACCCGACCGGGGTGGGTCCGAATGGCCTGACGTACTCGTACAACCCCTACTATTTCGCTACTCCCCAAACGGCCGCGAAAGTGGCGCAAATGGTGGGGGGCACGGTCATCCAGAGCAATCAGTTCACTCCGACCGGCGGGGCGTTCTTCCAGCAGCAGCCAAACCAAATGGTGCAACTGCCGGATGGCCGCATCATCAATCCGGGCCTGGTGGCGTCTTTCTACAACCACGGCTATTCGCAATCCTACATCGACACGATGATCGCCAACGAGATCAGGAGCACATAGGAGGAAAGCACGCCATGATGGCCAGTATTTCATCGAACCAGGCTACCGCCGCTGCCACGGGCCAGAGCTCATCGGGAAGCACCACCAGCACCGGCTCAAGCCCGGTCGACAAGAACATGTTCCTGCAGCTTCTGGTTGCCCAATTGCGGAACCAGGACCCCATGCACCCCAGCGATGGGACACAGTTTGTAGCGCCACTGGCGCAGTTCCAGCAACTGGAACAGGCCGTCAACATGGGGCAGGACATTTCGACGATCCGCCAGGATCTGGACCAACTCGTGGCCCAGGGATCGAGTGGCGCCGTCACGCAGTCTTGAAACGGAGAAATCAATGTTTACTACATCGTTTTCAACAGCTCTTTCCGCGTTAAGCGCAACCTCCACGGCGATCGACGTGGTGGGCAACAATCTGGCGAACCTGAACACGCCCGGTTTCAAGACGAGCGCGGTGGAGTTCCGCGATCTGGTCACCCAGTCTCTGGGAGCGGGGCTCGGCGACACCCAGGTGGGATTCGGCACTGGGACGCCATTGACCGTCCGGCAGTTCACGCAGGGTTCGATTCAACCCAGCGCCGGCCTGCTGGATGGCGCCATCCAGGGAGACGGGTTCTTTGTCGTCCAGGACAGCGGGGGCAACACCATGTACACGCGGGCGGGGAATTTCCTCGTGGATAAGTCCGGCAACCTGCTGACCGGCACCGGTGACAAGGTGCAAGGCTGGACGGCCATCGACCCCACCACCCTCACGGTCAATACCAACGGACCCGTCGGCAACATCACCGTGCCTGTGGGTTCCGTGAAAGCGCCTGTCGCGACGTCGACTTTCACCGTCGATCTCAACCTGAATTCCGCATCGGCGGCCGATGCCACTTCCGATTTCACCACGCCGGTCACGATCTACGACAGCTTGGGAAAATCCCATGTTCTCACGCTCGATTTCCAAAAGACGGACACGAATGCGTGGACCTACCAGGTTTACGTCCCGGGCGAAGATGTCAGCGGGGGCACTGCTGGCACGCCCTTTGCCGTCTCCGGGGCCAGCGGCACACTGACATTCGGCAACCAGGACGGCCTGTTGACGGATCCCGCGTTTGGCAGCCCGATCAGTTTTCAGGTTCCGGGCCTGGCGGACGGCGCCAAGGACCTGAGTCTGAGCTGGGACCCCTACAACAGCGCCAAAGCGGGCCGGATCACGCAGTTCGGCCAGAAGTCCGCCCCCTCTGCAAGCTCGCAGAACGGTTCGCCGGCAGCCCAACTGGGCCACGTGGGCCTGGCCGACGGGGGCCAGATTCTGGCGCAGTACTCAGATGGGACCGAGGTGGTGGTGGGCCAGGTCGCCCTCGCCTCGATCCCCAATCCGGACAGCCTGGTAGCGGCGGGCAACAACAATTTCCAGATCAGCGCGCGCACCGCCACGCCGTCGGTCGGGTTGCCGGGAACCGGGGGGCGCGGAACCATCGGGGGCGGCTCGATCGAAGCCTCGACGGTGGACATCGCGCGCGAATTCACCAACCTGATCGTGTACCAGCGCGGCTACGAGGCCAACTCCAAAGTGATCACCACAGCCGACACACTGAGCCAGGACACCATCAACTTAATCCGATAAACTGCCGATGACTCCTCAGGAAGAGATTGCACCGCTCGGCGACATTCCGATCGAGATCGAGGTCGAGCTCGACCGGCGCGTGATGAGCACACGCGAAGTGCTGCAACTGGAAGAAGGCAGCCTGATCAGCACCACGCGGTCGGCTGGCGAGAACATCGATATCTACATCGGCGGCGTGTTGTGCGGCTCCGGTGAGATCGTGGTGGTCGAAAGCACGCTCGGTGTGCGAATCACCGACTTCCGCGAAGACTGAGGAGCGATCCGAATGGAGCTTTTCCAACAACTTGCGGCGGTAGGGGCGGTGCTGGTCCTGCTGGCCGCATCCCTATGGTGGCTGCGGCGGCGGGGGTTCGCGGGGGTCTTGCCTATGAAAAGGCCGGCTGGGCGAAGGCTGGAGTGCCTGGAGCGCCTGTCTCTCGGGCCGCAGCACACGCTGCACCTCGTTCGGGTGGGCGATACGGCCCTGTTGCTGGCGTCCACGCCGGCAGGTTGTGCGTTGGTTCAGACCCTGCCTCGGGGCGCAGTCGAAGGTCCCCGGGAGGCGGTCCGATGAGGGCCATCCGCGGTTTGGCGGTCCTGCTCGCGGCGCTTCCTGCTCTAGCGGCCCCTTCCGAACCCCTCTCCCTTCTCGGCATATCGGCCGGAAAGAGCGGTTCCAGCGTCAGCGTTCCGATGCAGATCGTGATCCTCATGACGCTCCTGACGCTGTTGCCGGCGGCGATCATGTCGATCACTCCTTTTCTGCGGATTACGGTGGTGCTGCATTTTCTGCGGCAGGCGCTGGGCACGCAGTCCACACCCTCCAACCAGGTACTGCTGGGGCTGGCTTTGTTTCTGACCATCCTCATCATGCAGCCGGTGGCGGCAGACATGTACCACCAGGGTTGGGAACCGTTGGAGGCGGGGCAGTTGACGCCCCAGCAGGCGATGGATCAGGCGGCCCGGCCCCTGCGCAGCTTCCTGCTGCGTTTCGCCAGGGAGAAGGACATCCGCCTGTTCGTCGAGATGGCCCACGCGCCCGCTCCTCACACTCCGGCGGACCTGGATCTCAAGGTCCTGATTCCGGCCTACATTCTGTCCGAGTTGAAAACCGGGTTCCAGATCGGCGCAGTCCTGTTCCTGCCCTTTCTGGTGATCGACCTGGTGGTTGCCTCGGTGACTCTGTCGGTGGGAATGGTGCAACTACCTCCCGTAATGATTTCAGCCCCCTTCAAGATCCTGCTGTTCGTCCTGGTGGATGGCTGGAATCTGGTGGTCGGCTCGCTGATGCGGAGTTTCTACACATGACCCCCGAAGCCGTAGTGCAGATCGTCCGCCAGACGCTGATGACGACCTTCTGGCTGGCCGCCCCGCTGCTTGCGATCGGGTTCATCGCGGGCATCGCGATCAGCCTGGTGCAGATTGCCACTTCGATGCAGGACAACGCCTTCAGCACCATCCCGCGGCTACTGGCATTTCTGCTGGGGATCCTGCTGCTTCTGCCATGGATGCTGCAAAAGAGCATGGCGTACACCATCGGGCTGCTCGGGGATCTGGGCCGTTATGCCCGATAGCCTGACGCTCTCGGCCGGCACGCTCTACGCCTTCCTGCTGGTATTGGCGCGTGTCGGAGGCGCCCTCGTGTTCGTCCCGCTGCCGGGAGTTAAAGGGGCGCCGGAACCCGCGCGGGTGGTGCTGGCCCTGGGATTCACGTTGGCCCTGATGGGCCGCTGGCCGGCCATCGATGCCGCCAACTTCACTCCCGTGAGGCTTCTGGCGTGGGCCGCGTCGGAGGCGGCTCTCGGTATGGCCATCGGGGTTTCGGTGGCTATTGTGCTCGAGGCGCTGACCCTGGCGGCGCAGGTATTGGGCCTGCAAGCCGGGTACGCGTATGCGTCCACCATCGATCCGAATACGGAAGCCGATTCGGGTATCCTGTTGGTTCTCGCGCAACTGGTGGGGAGTCTGTTGTTCTTCGCATTGGGGCTCGACCGCGAAGTTCTGAGGCTGTTCGCCCAAAGCCTGGAGAGAGTTCCCGCAGGGGTGTATGTTCTGGGACCATCTTCGGCGCAGTGGATCATCAAGCTGGGCTCCGGCCTGTTTTCCGTGGGAGTTCGACTGGCGCTGCCGGTGGTGGCCCTGCTGGTCATGGTGGACGTGGCGCTGGCGCTTTTGGGCCGTCTCAACCAACAACTGCAATTGCTCTCGGTGGCCTTCCCGGCCAAGATGCTGACGGCGCTCCTGGTGCTGAGTTGGGTGGCGGTCCTGTTCCCTCGCATCCTGCTGGAGTTCAGCGCGCACGCCTGGACGACCGCCCGGATGCTCATGGGGAAATGACGATGGGGCTATGACACTCCATGGCGGACAAGTCCGGCAAAACCGAGCAACCCACCGAGCGGCGCCTGGAAAAGGCCCGCAAGGAAGGACAGTATGCCTCCGCCAAGGACTTTGTGTCGGCGCTCCAATTCATGGTTTTTCTGGGTCTGTTGGGAGCCGGGAGTGCGCATTGGCTCGAACAGTTCCGCGATACGACGCGAGCCCTATTTACGCTGGCATTTGCCGGCGACCTGAGCGCCGGGGAACTGTCGCGTATCGCGTGGCAGATCGGCTGGAAACAGGCTTTCCCACTCGCCATGGGCGGCCTGGCGATTGCCCTGGCGACGCTGGGACTGCGGCTGGTCACCACGCGCTTCGGTCTGAGCCTCAAGAAGCTCGCGCCGGATCTGAAGCGTCTCAATCCGGCTTCCAGGCTGCGGGAGTTACCCCGGCAGAACCTGCCGGCGCTGCTCCAGGCCGCGGTGCTGCTTCCGCTTTTTCTGTGGGCAGTCTATACCATCGCCCGCGACCAGCTCGACGCGTTCCTGGCGTTGCCGCTCCAGAGCGTCGCGAGTGGCTCGAGCCTCATCGGCCGGGCGCTGATGGAACTGTTCTGGAAGGCCGCGGGCGTATTTCTGGTGTTCGGCGCGGTGGATCTCGTCCGCCAGATGCGGCGTCACAAGCAGGATCTGCGCATGAGCAAACAGGACATCAAGGAGGAAATGAAGGAAATCGAGGGCAATCCGCAGATGAAAGCGCGGATTCGCCGTCTGCAGCGCGACCGGGCGCGACGCCAGATGATGAAGGAAGTGGCGACGGCCACGGCGGTCATCGTGAATCCCACCCACTTCGCCGTCGCGATCCGTTACCAGTTGGAGAGCATGGCCGCTCCCATGGTGGTCGCCAAAGGCAAGAACTACCTGGCGCAGCGGATCCGCCAGAAGGCCGTCGAGCACCAGGTGCCCATCATCGAGAACCCCCCTCTGGCGCAGGCTCTCTACAAAGCCGTGGATGTCGGGCAGGAGATTCCGCCGCACCTGTACCGCGCGGTGGCCGAGATTCTGGCGTACATCTACAAACTCATGAACGGGAGGCTGCCTGGCTAGAACCATGACGCCCACCAAGGCCATCGCGGCGCCGGTTGGAATGCCCGCAAGCATGCCGGGCTCGCGGGTTGCCCCGCGGGGCTCCACGCCCGGCGCCTCATCCCGCATCCTGCCGGATGTGGTATCCGGGTGGGCGCAGTTGCTGCCTCTCACCATGCTGGGTGAAATGGCCGTGCCCATCGCGGTGTTGGGGATTGTGATTGCGCTGATCACGCCGCTCCCGGCCTTCGTGCTGGATCTTCTGATCGTCACCGACATCCTGGTATCCGTCACCGTGCTGATGGTTTCCCTCTATCTCGTGCGGCCGGTGGACTTCACCTCGTTTCCGACCACCCTGCTGTTGCTGACGCTCTTCCGTCTGGCCCTGAATATCTCCTCTTCCAGGTTGATTCTACTGAATGGAAACACGGGCACGACGGCCGCGGGAGAAGTGATCGGGGCCTTCGGCAGCTTCGTAGTAGGCGGCAACTATGTCATCGGAGCGGTGATCTTCCTGGTGCTGATCGCGATCCAGTACGTGGTCATCAACCACGGCGCGGTGCGCATTTCGGAAGTCACGGCGCGCTTCACCCTGGATGCTCTGCCGGGCAAGCAGATGTCCATCGACTCCGACCTGAACGGGGGTCTCATCGACGAGTCCGAGGCCAAGCGGCGGCGCAAACAATTGGCCACCGAGGCCGAATTCTATGGCGCCATGGACGGGGCCTCGCGCTTCACCCAGCGCGATGCCGTCGCCAGCATCCTGATCACCGCGATCAATATTGTGGCCGGCTTTCTGATCGGAGTTCTGCAGCATGGCATGGACTTTCGCAAAGCGCTCGAGACGTATACCGTCCTCACCATTGGCGACGGGCTGGTCACGGTGATTCCGGCGCTGATGATTTCCATCTCGGGCGGTTTGATCGTCACGCGCGCCGGCTCGGACGCGCGGCTGGGCGCCGAATTCCACCGCCAGATTCTCGGCAATTCCCAGCCATTGCTGCTGGCGGCTGGTGTCCTGATGGTGCTGGCGGCGGTACCATCCATGCCCAAGTTTCCCTTCCTTTTGCTGGGGGGCGGCGCGGGCGTCGTGGGGTGGAGGATGCGCCGCCGGGAAACCGCGCAAGCCGAGGCGGTTCCCGAGCAAAGCAAGCCCTCCACTGCCAAGGAAAATGTGGAATCGCTGATGCGGGTCGAGCCCCTGGCCATCGAGGTTGGGCTGGGCCTGGTCGGTTTGGTGGAGGGAGCGCAAGAGTCGCCGCTGCTGCGGCGCATTTCCACCATCCGGCGGCAGCTCGCTACGGATCTCGGTTACCTGCTCCCGCCCGTGCGGGTGACCGACAACCTATCCCTCCGCAGCCGCGAATACGTGATTTTGCTGAAAGGCGTGGAAATTGCGCGCTACGAGCTGCCCCAAGGCTGCGAGCTTGCCATTCCCATGGGACACGTTGAGGTGGCGCTGGAGGGCCAAGCCACTCGCGAGCCGGCGTTTGGCATGAACGCACTCTGGATTCCCCTGGAGCGGTCCGAGCGGGCACGCAATTCCGGTTACACCGTGGTGGACGGCGTCAGCGTCCTGGGCACGCATCTTTCCGAGCTGATCCGCCGCCACGCCCACGAACTGTTCTCCCGCCAGGATGCCAAGCGGCTGCTGGACCGCGTAGCCGTGGAGCATCCCAAGGTGGTGGAGGACCTGGTTCCCAAGCTCCTGCCCCTGGCTTCCGTGCAAAGGGTGCTGCAGAACCTTCTGCGCGAGCGCGTCTCCATTCGAGATGCGGTGTCGATCCTGGAAGCGCTGGGAGAAGCGGCGACGGCCACACGCAACCCCGTGTTGCTGACCGAGTACGTGCGTCAGGCCATCCGCCGTACAGTGGTGCGGCCCTACCTCAGCCGTTCCGGCGACCTGCCGGCGTGGTTCCTGGCGCCGGGGATCGAGCAGACGGTCGAAGCGGCCGTGGAGCACGGGGAGCAGAACAGCCACCTGACACTGGCGCCGCAGACCATTCGCGAGATTCTGAACCACATCTCCAGCCGGGTTGTGTCACCCGAGGCGCCGGTCGTGGCGATCACCTCCGCGGGGGCCCGCTACTTCCTGCGGCAAATCGCGGAGTCCACGCTGCCAAACCTGTTCTTCCTGGCGCACAACGAAGTGCCGCCCGGGTTGCGAGTGCAGTCTCTGGGGAACATTCAATGAACCCCGATCTACAGCAAAGGCGCCGATGTGACGATAGATCACACGTGACCAAGATCGCCCGTCCGCAAAGGGATGCCAGGAGGCGAATCCGATGAAGATCAAGTCGTATTTTTCCCGCACGGTGGAAGACGCGATGGCGCTGGCCAGCCAGGAACTGGGACCAGAGGCCATGCTGCTGAACAGCCGCAAAGCCCCTCTGGAGGCCCGGCACCTGGGAGAGTACGAAGTGGTCTTCGCCAATGTCATGCCCGCCGGGGAAGCGCCCGATTCCGCGCTGGAAGCCGCAGCGCCGGCATCCGTGGCCGCGCGGCCACCGCTGGGCGACCAGCTCTCGAGAGACGTGGCGGACCTGAAGAGGGAGCTCGAGGGGATGCGGCGGACGCTCACGCGATCGGCCCTGGCACCGAGCCAGTGGGTGGGCGGCTCGCCCGATCTCTCCGACGCTTACGCAGCGCTCACGGCGAGCGAGGTGGGGCCGGAGCTGGCCCGCGAGATCGTGCAAGGCGTGGAAGCGCACCTCGTGGGACCGCGCCCTCCGGCGGGGCGGACACCGCGGCACTTCGACAAGGCTGCGTTTCAACGCGCGTTGGTCGAAGAGTTGGGATCGCGCTTCCAGGCGCAGCCCTCGCTGGGAAGAGGCGAGTCGCCACCCAGGATTGTGGCCCTCGTGGGGCCTCCGGGCTCCGGAAAAACCACCACGCTCGTCAAGCTGGCGGTGAACTACGGACTCGTCAGCCGCCGTCCCGTGCTGCTGCTTTCGATGGACACCTATCGGGTGGCGGCCGCGGAGCAACTGCGCTCGTACGCGGCGATCCTCGGCGTCGGCTTTCAAGTATTGGAAACCACCACGGCTCTGGCGCAGGCGATCGAGGAGAACAGAGGCAAAGAGCTGATCTTAATCGACACCCCGGGTTTCGGTTTTGGAGACATGGACAGCGCTTCGGGCCTGGCGCAGTTTGTGTCCGCGAGGAGCGACATCGATCCGCACCTGGTCCTGCCGGCCTCGATGAAATCAACCGATCTATCCAGCGTGGTGGATTCCTTCGAAATCTTCCGGCCGCAGCGCCTTTTGTTTACCAAGCTCGACGAGACCGGTTCGTTTGGGCCCATCCTCAATGAAGCCGCCCGAACCGGCAAGGCGCTGTCCTTCTTTACCGACGGGCAACGCATCCCGGAAGATCTGGAGGCTGCCACGCGCAACCGGCTGGTGGAACTGATTCTGACGGGTTCGAGCAGCCGGGCACGGACGGCGGCCTGAATGGGTGACTGATGGCGGAGCCATATGTATTCGTATGCGGTGTCCGAAGTGATTACTGACGACGAGCGCGAAAGGCTCATTCTGGAGCATCTGCCGCAGGTGCGGCTGATTGCCCGGCGCATCCAGGAGCGCTTGCCGGAGAACATCAGCCTGGAAGACCTGGTGTCCACCGGCGTCATCGGCTTGATTTCGGCAATCGATCACTTCGACCCGAGCCACAACGTCAAACTCAAGACTTATGCGGAATACAAGATCCGCGGCGCCATTCTCGACAGCCTTCGGGGGCTGGACTGGGCGCCACGGCAGAAGCGGCGCAAGGCGAAGCAAATCGAAGCCGCCATTACTGCCGCCGAACAGCGACTGCAGCGTTCGCCGACCGAAGAGGAGACGGCCGCTCAACTGGGTATCTCCATCGACGACTACCACCAATGGCTGGTGGAAATCCGCGGTCTGAATGTCGCCAGCCTGGAGTACGCCGGCACCGACCAGGGGAAAGACCTGCTTCATTACATCCCGGATGAGCATGAAAGCCTTCCCTCTGCGCTTCTGGAAAGGTCCGAGCTGGAGCGCCTCCTGGCGGAAGGTATCGATGGGATCCCGGCCATCGAGCGCACGGTTCTGAGTCTCTATTACCACGAAGAGTTGACCCTGCGGGAAATCGCGCAGGTGGTCAACCTGCATGAGTCGCGTATTTCACAACTGAAATCTCAGGCGATTCTGAGGCTGCGAAGTCATCTATCCGAACAGTGGCCGGCTTCGCGAGGCATGTTGACGGCATGAGTGCGGGCGAAAACAAGGATTTGCGATTAGAAGCAGTGGAGAATGCCAGACTGCTTCTCGGCCAATGGGGCGAGAGTCTCGCCCAGGTCCTGGAATCCATGACCGACCAACGGCCGGAGGTCGGCTGGCGAACCGCAAGCGGACCGTTCACCGAAATCGCGGAGGCCTCCGGATCGGGGCCCTTAGAGGACATCCTGTGGTGGGAGCAGCCGTTCCAGGTGTCGCCGGAGATGTCGGTTTGGGTAGCGGCGCCGCGCGCGACGTGGGAATACTGCGGCACCCTCACTCTCAAGGCGGCTGGTCTCGAAACTGTGGAGCTTGGCGAGGCGCGGAACACCTGGTTTGAAATACTCGGCCAGTCCCTCTCGGCCATGGCCCGCTCGATCGGCGCGCTTCTGGGACGGGAAGTGACCTGCGAGACCGGCGTGGAGCGTTCGCCCGATCCGGAAACGCGGGAGTGGGCGGCGGTTTCCCTGAAATTCGCCGAGCTATCGCTGGCGCCCCTGTTCGTGACTCTCAGCCCAAAACTGGTGGCTATGATCTCCGCTCCGCCACCCGCGGGACAAACGCAACCGCATGAAATTGTGCCGCAACCGCCCGAACCCAGCCCACCGGAGCCCTCGCCCCCTCGCTCCCGCACCATGGATCTGTTGCTGGATGTCGACCTGCCTGTCAGTATTTCGTTCGGAAGGGCGCAACTCCCCATGAAGGACATCCTGAAGCTCACGACCGGTTCGATTGTCGAGTTGAACCGCGGCGTAAGCGAGCAGGTCGAGGTACTGGTCAACAATTGCCTCATTGCGCGGGGAGAAGTCGTGGTGGTGGATGGGAACTACGGAGTGCGGATTCAGGAGATCGCCAGTCGTCAGGACCGCCTGAGGACCTTGCGATGAAGTCCATAGCCGAATTTGTGGAGCTTACGGGAAGGGCCATAGACCCGCGCGTGCTGCCCTTCGCCATCCTGGCCGGCCTGGTATTGGCGGCAGCAGCCTTGAGCTTCGTTGCCCTGCTTCGGGGCAAGGCGCTGGTCTCGGCCGCCGAGCACCGTGCGAAAGCCGGCCAGGCGCGATGCGAAGCGGCCCTGGAATTCCTCCAGGAAAGGCTGAACGGGCTGGCAGCGGAGCTTCAAGAGATCGGGCGCCAGCCTCCCGTGACTGTGGTTCCCCATCCCCCGAAGCCCGGATTGAACCTGAGCAAACGGTCCCACGCGCTGCGGATGCACCGGCGGGGCGATCCCCCGGACCGGATTGCGGCAGCCCTCGACATTCCCCTGCAGGAGGTCGACCTGCTGCTGAAGGTCCATCGAATTGTGATCAGCAGCATCTGACCCGGGACACGCCTCCTGAACGGCGGCATTTCCGGTTCCCGGCCTTCCACCATCTAATTAAGCGTGCGGACCGCCGCTCTGGCGTTGATGCTCTGCCGTCCCCTAGCGCGCCTCGGGGGCGCATTCGGGCCGGCGCTCACCACTTTGCGGGTCGAGTCCGCGCTATCCTGGATCGGGGAAGTCGCCAGCCGATGCCTGATAATGAGGGGTAGATTATGACCGTTGAGATCGAAGGCGT
>JAIQFL010000626.1 GCA_020073365.1 Terriglobia bacterium
GGTCGACCACCTTCTCCCAGGCGTTGGGCGACTTGTCATTGACGAAGGCGTCAATCTCCTCGGGGGTGGGTGGGAGGCCGGTGAGGTCGAACGTGACACGGCGGATGAGGGCGGGGCGATCGGCGGCGGGCGCCGGTTTGAGGCCGGCCTTCCTGAGGGATGCGAGGATGAAGGCGTCCACGGAGGTCTTGACCCAGGCTCTGCCGGCCGGGTCGGTGAAGGCTGGGGGTGGTGCGTCCTTTTGGGGTTGGAACGCCCAGTGGCGGCGCTCCGCGGCCGTATAGGTGCCAAGAGGAGCGATGGTCTCTCCGGCGGCCCAGAGGGCCATGGCGAAACCCAGAATTGAAATCAATCGCTGCATCCCAAGAATCCCTCTCTTCATGGCGTCCGGCTAGCACTCCCTGACGGTCGCGGTTCCGAATGGAATCGCCCGCAAGCGGGCGCGGCAGGCGGAACCGCCTGCCCCACCTTCCACCAAATGACTTCTTTAGAACTGAACCCGCAATACTCCGATGATAGTCCCATTGGGTGTGTAACAGTTACTGGAGCTCGTACGGAATCCGGCCTCTCAGTGAACACGCTTGGTCTCGAGTGCTTGGCTGAAAAACTACCACAACAGCATGCCTTAGTCACCTATGAATGGATAGGGGACAGGCCGGCTAGAAGTTCAGCTTCAACCCGAATTGGATGTTGCGCGGCGTGCTGATGGTAGAGGTGACTACACCCCCCGCGGCCGTATCGATGTTCGAGCCGGGCGCCGAGAAACTGGGGGAATTGGTCAGGTTGAAGGCTTCGGCGCGAAATTGGACCTGGCAGCGTTCGTTGATGCGAAACTGCTTGAACAACGAAAGGTCGAGGTTCTTGAAGCGATCCTCGCGCAGGATGTCGGCCCCGGAATTGCCCCATGTGTATGCTGCCGGAACGGCGAACGCAGTCTTGTCGAACCACTGGGAGATGGTGGGATTGGAGAGTTGGCCGGAGCCTAGTCGAATGGGCCGCTGGCCTCCGATGCCGGTGTTGGCGACGTCGCGCGAAATGGTGGGAGTGAAGGGCCGGCCGCTGCGCAGCACGACAATACCCTGCAACTGCCATCCACCCAGCACACCGTTGGCGAACCGGTTGCCGGATGCCAGCAACTTCTTGCCCTTGCCCACCGGCAACTCGTACCCGGCGCTGGCCGTGAGATTCTGCGGGATGTCGAACGACGAAATCGCGCGTTCATAAGCGTAGTCCCCGCCCACCGAGGGTGTGTTTCCCAGGTTGATACTCTTAGACCACGTATACGAAACCAGGTACCACAGACCGCCCGAGACACGCTTCTCGAATTTCGCTTGCAGGGCGTGATAGATCGTGGAATTGTCCTGACCGTTGTAAGTGATCCCGCCGAATATCGGGTACGGACGGCGGGCCTGAATAGAGCCCGGTCCGGCCAACGGATCGTTGATGGGGTTGCCCTCGTACAGGTTCACGCCGCGGTTCCCTACGTAGTTCACTTCCAGTACGGAAGCGCCAGGCAACTGGCGTTGCAGGCCGAAACTCCAGTGCTGGTCATAACCCATGGGCATGTTCGGATAGCCGCCGGTCAGGCTGGGGGCGGTGGTGGCGCCTCCGATCGGGCGGCCCTGGAAGAAGGTTGCCATGGTGCGGAGGCCGTCATTGAATACGGTCTCGCTGAGCGTGTAGGGAACCATGTTGTGGTTCACCCGGTTGCCGCTGCTCTCCACTTCATAAAAGATCCCGTAGCCGCCGCGGATCACCGTCTTGTCATCCAACGGGCGCCACGCAAAGCCGAAGCGGGGCGCGAACTGAGTCTTGTCGGTCGCGGTGCAGTTCGCAGCAATGCCCGCCTGGCTGCACGTCTGGGTGAGATGGCCGAACAGGGCGTTGGCGGTAGGGGCGGCGAATTGGGCGTCCAGGTTGATGGCCTGCACCAGGATCGGCTTGGGAGAATTCGGGAGGATGGCGCCCACCTGCCCCTTGTAACCATCGAGCCACGGGGAATACTCGTAGCGCAGGCCGATGTTCAGGGTCAGGCGGCTGCTGACTTTGAAATCGTCCTGGGCGTAGAAGTGCCAGTAGTTGGCGAGACCGCCGAACCAGTCCGCGGGGAAGTTGCGGCCCACGGAGGTCGGGATGCCGAGCATGAAGTCGGCGAACGCGTCGCCGGTGCCCGCGGGTTTCGCGGGGTTTTGGGTGATGCTGCCGTTGAAATTCCACTGGCCCTCGTAGACGCCGCTATCGGTGAACAGCGGTACCCAGTGGCGAACCTGCGCTCCGAATTTAAGGATATGCTTCCCCTTGATCCAGGTGAGGTTGTCGCTGTACTCCCACACCTTGAGGTCCTGCGTTTTGGGCCGCTGGTCAAAGGTCGAGCCGCTGAGCGATGCATATCCGCTCCAGCCGAAGTCCGGAAAGGATCCCGCGTCGCCAGGGCGGTGACCGGTGTCTTCAAAACCCGGCACGCCCGCCTGGGTATAGAAGTTCGTGCCCTGCAGAAAGGCCGTGAGGTCGATGGAATTCGGCAGGTAGCTGAAACGGGCCTCGTTGATGAGGGTCGGTTTCAGATTGCTGTTCAGGGCGGCCACAAAGTTGTGCCCGCGCGTGTTCAAAGAGGCATAGCCGAGAGCGGGAAACGCGTTGGGATCGTTCTCCTGGTAGTTGATGAAACTGTACCGGACGAAGGCGCGGTGGTTATTGGTGATGGTCTGGTCCACGCGAACGGTGAACTGGTCCTGGTCCAACACCTGCGATGGCGCGAAGATGGCACGGTTGCCGGAGTTGGGATCCGACAGGTACTTGGCGAAGAACTGCGCTTGTGACGAGAGGCGGCTCGTCGGAATTCTATTGCCCGGGAACGGCGCCGCGTTCGTGGGGTCGTAGATGGTATTGAGTCCCGCCGCGCTGAAGTCTCCGGACTTCTCGGCCGGCGAGGGCACCAGGTTGTTGAACACCTGTCCGGCGCGCTGGCGCATTCCTTCGTAGTTCAGGAAGAAGAAGGTGCGGTTCTTACCGTTGTAGAGCTTGGGGATCGAAAGCGGGCCGCCGATGCCGCCGCCGAACTGGTTGCGCTTCAGTACGTCGCGCTGCAGCGCAAAGAAGTTGCGGGAGTCCAGTTTGTCATTGCGGAGGAATTCGAACAGCACACCGTGGAAGCTGTTGGTGCCGCTCTTGGTGGTGCCGTTCAGCACACCGCCCGCGTTGCGAAACTCGGCGCTGTATTCGCTCTGTTGAATCTGAAATTCCTGAAGAGCATCGATCGACGTCTGAATCAGCGTTCCGCCCTGATGATGATCCGTGGTATCGACTCCGTCGAGATAGAAGGAGGTCTGCGTGCCCCGGACGCCGCTGATGGAGGTGCCGGATTCGTAGTTCGCCCGGATGCGCAGCAGATTGCCGGTGCCGGGCAAAAGCGTGGCTCCGGGCGTGAGCCGCGCCAACTCGTAAAAGCTGCGTCCATTCAAGGGGAGATCGACGATCTGCTTGTTGGTGACCTCCTGTCCCAGCGTGCCGGACTCGGTGTTCAGCATGGCCGTGGCGGCCACCACTTCAATCCTGGTCGACGTGTCGCCAATCCGCAGGTCCACATCGACACGGGCGGATTGGCCCACCACCACCTCGACACTGTTGACCTGCGCCGTGCCGAATCCCTTGGCCGTGACCTCCACGCGATACACCCCGGGGTTCACCGGCGTTAGGACAAAATCGCCGGCGCCGTTGGTTGTCACGGACTGAGCCTGATTTGTGGCCGTGTTGGTGATGACCACGGCGGCGTTGGGCACTACCGCCTTGTTGGGATCGTAGACGGTGCCTACGATTCGTCCGGTTTGAATCTGGGCCGGGAGTGCGGCCGCCAGGAGCAACGCCACGACGAGGAGCTTGTTAACAGTCAATGTCTTCCGGGACCCCCTTTGGGATGGAATGTTATTACCGATTGCAGGGAAAAGTCAACCGGAAACGCCGGAATGTCGAGGCAAAATCACTGCTGTCCAAAACAGCCACAAAAATAGCGGCCCGTGTTGAGAACGGGGGCTTTGCTTCGCGGGAAGGAGGATTTTGAGGTTGAGGTCTATCCCTGTATGTTAGCCGCCTCCTGTCCAAAAGCGTGACCGTTCGAGTAGGACGGGGTTGGTGCTGCAAACAGTGTTGAGGCGGGCCGGCAGCCAATTCAGTGCTTTTGACC
>JAIQFL010000627.1 GCA_020073365.1 Terriglobia bacterium
TCGGCCTCATCGCCAGCCCGTTTGTCAAGCTGGTGTTGTCCTCAGGAAAGGTAGGCACGACAGCCCAGATTCTGGGCGCCGGCTTTAACAGCACCACAAAAGTGAAGTTCAATGGTACGTCGGCCACCTTCACTGTAGTGAGCGACACTTACTTGACCGCCAAAGTGCCTGCCGGCGCCACGACCGGGGCCGTCACTGTCACGACCTCTGCGGGCACTCTCACGAGCAGCACCACGTTCCGCGTAATTCCCAAGGTCGTCAGCTTCAGCCCGACGAGTGGTCCGGTAGGAACGCCGGTGGTGATCAAGGGGAACAGCTTCACTGGGGCGACAGCCGTCACGTTCGGCGGAGTGAAGGCGACGACCTACACCGTGGACTCCGATACCCAGATAACAGCAACAGTGCCCACGGGCGCCAAGACTGGAAAGATTGGCGTTACCACTCCGGGCGGTACCGGAACCAGTTCTGGCGTGTTCACGGTTACATAGTAGTTGCTGTCGGCACGGCGGAACCCACAAGCGTTTGCCGACGATCCGCGGGCCCAAAGCCCGCGGACCTTCCTTTTTGCACTCCAGACGCACCAGTGAGCGAACGGGAAGGAAGTGCTCCGCGACTCGGGAAATATCTATCAGTCCTTCGGCAATATCGTTGGAAGCGTAAACATTGAATGGTCGGGACGGGCAGATTTGAACTGCCGACCCCTCGCACCCCAAGCGAGTGCTCTACCAGGCTGAGCCACGTCCCGACGGGCAGGAAACCCGCTGCTTTACTCCCGCCGCAGCGGATAGGGTTGACTCAAGGATTTTACACCAGCGGGCGCAGTTTCGCTTGGTCCAGCACTGCTTTTCCATCCAAAGAGCACTGCGGAGATTGTTCCGCCGGGACGGGCGGGGACGCCCGTCCTGCACGAATATGGAGTTCACACGCAGGCTCTTGCAGGTCTACCTCCGTTTTCTCTTCACGGGTCGTTGCGGTTTTTCCTCGAACACGGCAAACTGAATCTTCTTTTCGACAGGGTCGATGCGATCCACGAGCACGCGTATCTTCTGGCCCAGGCTGTAGATCTTGCGGCTGCGCTGGCCGATGATCTCGCGAGTATTCTCGTGGTAGGTGTAGCGGTCGTCGGTCAACGAATCCAGCGGGACCAGGCCTTCGATAAACAGGTCGGTGAGCTCGACGAAGAATCCGAACTTGGTGACGCTGATGATCAGGCCGTCGAAGTCTTCGCCAACCCGGTCCTCCATGAATTTCACCTTTTTCCATTCCATGAGGTCGCGTTCCGCTTCGTCCGCGCGGCGCTCGGAAAGGCTGGATTCATCGGCGATGTCGTGCAGATCTTCTAGAGAGATTGGGCCTGAGACAGGTTCAACCGACTCGCGATGCGCGGCGTGGTCGCGACGCTTGGACCATGGAGACGGCGCGTCGACCGCGGCATCTTTCGCGGGCGACGGCGCCCGCGCTACATGATCGTTCGCCGCACCTCGCAATATGTCTTTCAAGATACGATGGACGATGAGGTCGGGATAGCGGCGGATGGGCGAGGTGAAGTGGGTGTAGGTGGTCGCCGCCAGCGCGAAGTGTCCGAGGTTCTCTTCTGAATAGCGAGCCTGCTTCAACGAGCGCAGCATCAGGAAGGAAAGGATTCGTTCCTCCGGCTTGCCCGCGATCTTCTCCGTCAGCTTCTGATACATGCGCGGAGTAATGTGAACTTCTTTCGGGATTTCGATTTCACGTGGACGTTTTCCCGTGCCGTAACTGGCGCGACGGTCGGACTTGAACTGCACCCGCTGGATGGGCAGAGCGCCGACGCCCAGCGAATAGCCGAAGGCTGCGGCGATGACTTCAAAGTCGTATACGCGCTTGGCATCGGGCTTCTCGTGAATACGGTAAAGCGAAGCGACGCGTTTGTTCTCGAGATATCCGGCCACACATTCGTTGGCCGAGAGCATGAACTCTTCAATAAGGCGATGCGCGATGTTGCGCTCCGAACGGGTAATGCTCTTCATCAATCCAGATTCGTCGAATTCGATCACGGGCTCGGGCAAATCGAAATCGATGGACCCACGCCGCTCGCGCTTGCGATTCAGAATAAGCGCGAGTTCTCGCATCATCTCGAACGTTCCGACCAGACTTGCATAACGTTTTCGTGTGCTGGCATCGCCTTCGAGCACCGCGTTCACGTCCGTGTAGGTCATGCGCTCGGCCGAGCGGATGATCCCTTCGCTCAACTCATAACCAAGGATCTCTCCCCGGTGATCAATCTTCATGACACAAGAAAGAACAAGTCGGTCGACGTGTGGGCGCAAACTGCAGATATCGGTCGAAAGCTCAAGCGGTAACATGGGCACGGCGCGATCAGGAAAGTAAACGCTGGTGCCGCGCAGTCGCGCCTCCTGATCGAGCGCCGAATTGGGCGTGACGTATTGAGCCACGTCCGCGATGTGCACCTGGAGTTCGAAATTGCCACCGTCAATTTGCCGGACGGTGACGGCGTCATCGAAATCGCGCGCCGTTTCGCCGTCGATAGTGACGATGGGGAGAGCGCGGAAGTCGCGCCGCTTGTGGGCTTCGGGGCCCGGAATGATAGGTTCAATGCTCTGCGCTTCGTCGAGCACTTCCGGCGGAAAACGATGCGGCACATGAAATTTGCGAATGATGACTTCTACATCGACGCCGAAATCGTCTTCGTAGCCCAGGATCTCAGCCACTCTTCCTCGCGGATTCTGGGTGGCCGACGGCCAGTCGGTGATTTCCACATCCACGACTAGACCTTCAAGATCGTCCCATTGCGCGCGGCGGGCGGCTTCCTCGCCCAGAACGCGGTGGACAGATTTTTGTTTTCTTGATTTGTCGGCGCTACTTTGTTCTTCCGCGTACTCCATGCCTGGCGGAATCACGATTTCCTGCGTAATCTTCTGGTCAATCGGCGTGACATAGTTACCACGATCGCCATGATGAAAGATTCCAACCACGGTGCTATGAGCGCGGACGACTGGACGAACGATGCGGCCTTCGGCGCGGCCGTCGGGACGGATCGTGCCGATCTCGACCAACACGCGGTCCCCGTGCATCGCAGAGCCCACCGCGGGCGGCGGAATAAAAATGTCTCCGGAAAGCTGTGCCTTCAGGTGTGCATCCGAGGCGGCGTCGGGGGTGACAAACCCATAGCCGTCGCGATGCATGCTCAACTTCCCAACCAGAACGTTCTTGCTCGCAGCGGCCTTCGGAATCGCGTAGCGGTCAGAATCCACCTGAATCAGTTGACCGCTGCTCACCAGTCGTTGCAGGCGTTCGGAGAGTTCGCGACGCGCGGCGCCGTGGAGACCCAATTCGCGCACCAGTTGCTTGAAGCCGGCGGTACCCTTGGGCTGACGTTCGATCTTCTTCAGGATGGCGGGATCGGAGAGTTTGTCCAAGATCGTGGAATGGCTCGAACCATGATACTCCGGCAACTTGCGGCACAGATTCAACGGAGTGTCGCCACTTTGCGATGGTCGGCCACCGTATAAGAAGCGCTACCTGAGGGGAGGAATTACATTGCGAGCCTTCATGCGCTGGTTGTCGAAGAGGTTACCAAAAGCTCGAAAGGCATAGAAAGCGCAGAATTTCCACAAGACTTGAAGCAGACGGCGGAGTAGAATGCGATTGGTCACCGAAATGCGGGTTCGACCCTTAATCCATCAGCGAGGAAAGGACTTTGTGATATGTGGAAACCCACGAATCAGCCTTCTACTGCACCATCCCGGCCGAGTGAGCCGGAGCGCCCAATGCCGGTGACGTCCGCACCCAGCGAATCGGCAACCGCGGCCCCTCGTCCAGCGGTTGCAGCTAGCACGGCGGACCAGGCGACGATCGGGAAGTCGCTGGTGATCAAAGGCGAAGTGACCGGTTCCGAATCGCTGTATATTGACGGCCGCGTGGAAGGTTCCATTAACCTCGCTGGCAACCGGGTCACGGTAGGCCGCAATGGCGTGGTTTCCGCGAATATCAACGCCCGTGAAATTGTGGTTCTGGGGAAAGTGCGCGGCAACCTGACCGCCAGCGATCGGGTGGATATTCGCAGCGACGGCTCACTCACGGGAGATGTGGTCGCGGCACGCATTTCGATTGAAGACGGTGCGTTCTTCAAGGGCGGCATTGACATTCGCAAGCCCGGCCAGAAGGCGAATG
>JAIQFL010000628.1 GCA_020073365.1 Terriglobia bacterium
GCTGCGCGCCTGCTATCCGCGGGACATCATCAATCAGATTCGCTGGGCGGCGCAGTACACGGGCAAGAAACCCCAACTCGACCGCGAGACAGTCGCGCAGGCCTGCCGCAACTACTTCCTGCTACCGACCAGCAGCGCCTAGGAAGAGTTCAGCACCGCATGTCGAGCCCCTCGGGTCACCTGGCTGCGCGCTCTAGGGCTCTCCCTCAGCCTTGAAGCGGGCGAACAGCTTCTCAAGGTTTTCGGGCAGTGCGGTGCCGAGATAGTAGCCCACCTTATAGGTGTAGACCTGACTCTTCTCCGCGAACGCCGGGGGCTGGAACAACACCAACGTGAGCGCAACCTACAGCGCAGAGGACACCACTTCCGGTGTGGCAAGTGTCACGCCTCCGGTCACGGTAACCACTGAGGGCGCGAATCAGGCCGTGACCGGCACCGCCACGGACCACGCGGGCAACACGGCCACCACCAGCCTTACCCTCAATATCGACAAGACTCCGCCCGGCGTCGTCATCAGTGCCCCGGCGGACGGAGCGTTCCGTAACACCTCGTCGCTCACCGTGACCGGGACTGCCACGGACGCGCTCTCGGGAATCGAGGCGGTCGCCTGCCACGGCGCGCCAGCGTCATTTTCCGGCACAGAGTTTAGTTGTCCGGTGTCTCTACTTGCGGGGAGCAATCCGATCATGGTCGAGGCCACGGACCGCGCCGGAAACTCGTCGAGCGCCACGCTCACCGTCACGCTGGATAGCGCCCCGCCGAGCCTGGTGATCACGTCGCCCGCGAATGGGGCCACGTTCAGCGCATCTCCGATCACCGTAACGGGCACGGCCACGGACGAACTGTCGGCCGTCGGAAGCGTTACGTGCAATAATGCACCGGCCGTGCTTACGGGGTCGGACTTCACGTGCGAAATCGGCCTGGCGGAAGGCTCGAACAGCATCGCGGTGCGCGCGACGGACGGGGTTGGGAACGTGGCCACACAGAGCCTCAGCGTGACGCTGAGCACCATGCCCGGGCCGCCGCCGAACTGCATCGAGATCACGCCCAGCACGCTCGCGCTCGTCGTCGATGAGCCGCGCCAACTGGGTCTCGTGGACGACTACGGCCGACAGGTTCCAGGGGCAAGCTGGAGCGTCAGCGACCCCTCGGTGGCCGAACTCACCACCGACGGCCAGATCGTCCTCACCGGCAAGGGCGTCGGCTGGGTCATGATTACCGCTACGTGGGGAAACCTCACCGCCGAAGCTCAGGCCAGCGTGTACGAAGGGCCGGAGCTTCCTCAAGGCACTATCCGCTGGTCGGGGCAGCCGGCGCCGGGATACTCGACAACGCATCTGGTCCAGGCCCAGCCAGCCGAGAACATGCCGGACATCTATTCCAGGGAAGAGGACGGCTCGGGGAGCCTGATCGTGCGCGCGCGCGCAAGCGACGGCCGCCAGCTTTGGAGAAAACCAGTAGGTTCAGGTGCCGCAACTGTCCAGGCTGCGGCCGCTACATCATCTGCTACCGCTACAAGCCAATCCGCAGGCTTGCAAGAGCTCGACAAGGCGGTTGGGGACAGTCTCGGCGGGCTGTTACTCCAAGGGTACGACTATGACTGGTATTCCCAGATCGTCCGCATAGACGGAGCCGCGGGCGAGGTATCGTGGCGCTACTCCTCCCCAGGGTGGTTCTACGATGACTGGGCGCTGCATCCCGACGGAACGATTTTCGTTGTTGAGAACATCCCGGAAATGCAGGAATCGGGCTATCCTTACGCAACGCAAATGCTGGCAATTGATGGCACAAATGGTCAGCTCAAATATCGCGTTCGACTCCCCAACTCCACTTTTTATGGGGTTCACAATTCCTGCCCCCATCCGGACTCCTTTGAATATGTCGATGACCCGCTCGTAGGACCGCCGATGCTGGCGCCAAACGGATCAGCGTATGTGGAGGTTGCAACCTCTGACTGGATCGAAACCGTCACGTCCACATGTGACTCGTACGGCAATTGGGGAGGGCAGCCGATGACCTGGAGTGTCTATCGGGACGCTAGCCTCAAGCTGCTCGAGTTACGACCGGACGGCTCGCCCCAGTGGCGAACCGTCAAGCAAGACCATTACGAAGGTCCTGCTGAGGCGGAGCCGCCCAAGGTGGGATGGCGCGCGGGCGAGGTTATTCCTGACGGTGATGGCGGGCTCTTGGCAACGTGGTTAAGCCTCGACTTCCCGTACGGTTCGCCCAAAGAGGCTCGAATGACCCGCGTGACCGATTCGGGGCAGGCCGACTATACAATTCCCTATGCCCAGTCGCCCGATGACGACTCCTGGTGGTGGTACATTCCGGAAGACCGATCCTTGGTCTTGGGCGAGAACGGTGTGGCCTTTGCAACCAATGGTATGCGCGTGGTGTCCTTTGACGTCGCCAGCGGGGCCGTGAGGTGGACCTGGGAAACCGATGCCTCGCTAGAGATGATCGCGGCCACGGCAGGCAACGGCTTGGTGCTGAAGATTCCCGCTGAAGCGGGCACCGAGCGCGTGGTGCGCCTTGACCCGACCGGACAAGCCGCTTACGACGATTGGACTGGGAATTCGATCCAATACGCCTACGGCGACATGTGGCTGACACAAGGCTCAGCCGAGGCCGTCTCCGCCCCAGCCATCCTCTGGCCATTCAGCATCTGGTCCAAGCCGGGTCAGGACGACATCCGGGCACCCCAGGCCGTTGTACAGCTTCAGGTCCACAAAGTGGATGGCACTTTGTGGATGTCTGGTTCCTCTGTCGTTGACCGGATGTCCGAGGCGATTGGTTTTTGGGCAAGGAAGGCGGGGATATTGTTCACTCTGGTCCCGCCCATATTGACCGTGGATGGATGTGACCTCCAGGCACACCCTGCAGAGTGCCCTGGGCCTCAGTACGATATAACCTCTATCGCAAATGACGGGAATCCGGTGAACGGCGGATGGCTCGAGGTGTACCGACGTTTCTGCGGGACGCCGGTCATAACGGCAACTGCCCAACGGTCCTACTGTCAGCCTCAGGGATCGCAGCTCTTGCTCACGGGCGACGTGGGGGCTCGCGGAACTGACTTTGGAGCAACGCCAGCCCTTGGTGTGCCGCCGACTCCGATCAATTTGAGCGCTCTTGCCGATCTCGCGGAGGGAATGACAGTGGCGCATGAATTAGGTCACCAGCTCGGGCTGCCCCACTGCAACATAAACACAGTGGCCGTGCCGCAAGACCCTTCACTCTTCTTTGGCTCGCCTCCCTTCGATCCGTCGTTTTTCTACAACCTCATGTACTCGGGATTGTTGGGACCGCCGCAGCCGTTTAGCTGGAGTACGCTTAATCCAGCACAAATCGCGCGGGCGAGGGCGCGCGCTCGCAAATGGGCTGGAGAGTAAAATGCGAGAAGCCGTCAAGCAGGCTGTGAGCAGGGTGGGGCTTCTCATCGCCATTGTGGTGCTCCTTTTGATTGAGGACGCGCTTTTGTGGTTTGTGCCAGGGGGCATTGCCGTGTATCGGCAGGGCGGTCTGCAGTCGCAGTGCTCCAAGGTAAAACCAGGACTGACACGCGAGGAAGCACTTCAAGTCATTCATCGGGGCATGACCCCACAGCGCGAGGCTGAGGAGGAAGCGCAAGGGGAGCGGAAGGAACACACTCTTGTGTTTGGCACGGGGAACGAAACCTGTACGGTCGTACTCGATCCCTTGAACGGAACCATCAGCAAAGCCGAGTACCAGTATACCGAGTTCCCGCCGATTAACTGAGTCTCGGGAGGGTGGGCGGCAGTCGACACTGTGGTATAGATCGGCTTGAGGCGGATCGCGGTGGAAACGCGGAAAGTTGTGTTGGGTCTGGTTTTGGTCACAGCAGCCATGCACTCCTACATCTACCTAACGTTTTCGCGCAAGCATGCTTATGACCAGATTAGGCTCGGGTCTACATCGAGGGAGGTTCAGGAGATATTCGACGAGGGGCATATCCTTTGCGGCGACTGGATTGCACCCGGCAGGACGGCATCCAACGTAATGGCGTCCAGATGCTACTTTGCCGATCCTTGGCGGTTGTACCTCATCAACATCGACGTGCAGAGGGGGCGTGTTGCCTCAAAGTCGATGAAGGTAATTGGACCCTTGGCGCAACCTAACAGCATTCTTCTCCGGCTAATCGCACG
>JAIQFL010000180.1 GCA_020073365.1 Terriglobia bacterium
CTCCGCGCTGCGGCGCGTACGGAACGTCACGTGGTCGCCTAGCATGAAGTAGCTCGGCACCCCGATGCCGAATTGACCTACGCGCTCGAATGGGATTCCGGCTGCCTTGCACTTCAGTTGCAGCTCAACCAGGTCCGGGTTGCGCCATTCGCCGCTCACCAGCAGGTAGTCTTTGATGATCGGCTTAGACATCCCCACTCCGGTATCGCGGCAAATGAGCCGGCAGCGACCCGCAGAGACCTCCAGGCGAAGCGTGACCTCGTTCTGCCGCGCCAGCAAGAGTCGATACCCGGCGTCCGCCTTGTTGTGAAGAAGCTGCGTGCGCGCGATCTGCTCCTTCACCGCGTCGAAGGCGTTCTGCAACAGCTCGCGCACGCCCGCGAGATAGCTCAGATAGAGTTGGCGTCCGGTCAGAAGATCGAGGAGCTTCCCGGTGCTGGGTCGGAAGGCCCCCTCGATGTACTCGTAACGGCCCCCTTCCGGCTGAACCTTGCGGATCACAAACGGGTCGAGGCTCCACCGGTGCGGCAGCGTGGGCTTCCCCGTTACCGGATGATCCGCGAACGGGTGCTCCCGGTCCAGGCGGTGGCACACCACGAACTCGGATTCGATCTGATCCACGGTCTCTTCAATGGCTTTGTGCAATAAGGCGCTCGTCGGATAGGCTGAAACCGTAAGCTGCCGTCCCTCAATCGTCGCGTTCAGAAGGCTGTCCTTCAGCCAATAAGGTTCGCTTGACCGAGTGATAGAACGGTGATGCAGGATGACTTCCGGCGTCCGTTCCGGATCGTTTTCCAGCACGTCCGCCACGCGAAGCGCCGCCGCCAGGTACCGCCGGTGGATCACGCCATGGGCCCCGCGGTCACGGGGGTCGAACCGCGGTTGCGCCAGTTCCTCGTAGCCGAAATGATGGCTCTGGCAAATCAGGATCAGGTCTTCCATCCATCCGGGGTAGATCGCCTGCCGATAGGTAGGCATGTGTTCGCGGATCCACTGGGCGCTCCAGTCGTTGTGCCGCGCGCGGCAGTAGTAAGTCGCCAACTCTTCCATGCGATGGAGACTCACCGGTGGAGCGAAATCGACGCCCTCACGTTCCGCGAGCCATTGGCGGAGACGGTCGAGCTCGTCTTCCGGAAATCCATCGGTCGGTTCCGACATCAAGTAGTTCCGGATGGCGGCCACCTTGCCCCACTCCGGAGTCATCCCGATATCGTGCAGATAGGCCGAAAGCAGCAGCAATGCCAACTCCGCGGCGCTCAACCCCGCCAATGTCTCGGGCGGTATGATCTCGACCATTCGCCGGGCCACGCGAAAGCTATGGCCTTCATCGTGAAGAGTGAAGTCCTTCGGGGAAGTACCGCCGGAGCGGAGAACGCGCTCGATCTCCGGCATTGCCCGCTGGAGCAACAACCTTTCCGCATCCCCTTCGGCGGTGCGTTCCTGAATCTGCTTCCAGAGCGGGGACTGGTCCCATGGCTGGAACGCCATCAGCGCCCCGCACGCTCCCGAGCCTTCACATGCCTCTCCGTCTTGGGATTCTTCTGGTTCGACTGCGGCGCTTCCTTGCTATCCACAATCCGGTAGGGCAAGCGCGCCCGCGTGGTCGATCCTGGCCAGGTTCTCGTAACTGAGCTTCGACCAACCATCTGATCAGTGTAGCGTGTCGTAAAGCGGTTGAGCCGGGGGCTCGCTGCTCGCGGGTTGGGGGGGTAGCCAGAGACACTACGGGTGAGCGAGGAGGGTAGAAATAAGCGTTGCGGCGGCCGGGGCTTTTGGGGGTATCCCCTCGGACTTATCGCCGTGCGTGTCCGGCCGCCAATGGTTTGAGCCGTACCTTCGATGATCTAGGCCCGCTGAATGGCGGACATATCGTTGCCGATTCGGTACCTTAGCTCTCTGAATCCCTACGGGGCCGGCAATCACCGCTATCCGCACACCAAAGGGCGTTATGGGTCGTACCCAAGAATCCCCCTGCCGACCCCGTACCACTGGTCAGACAGCCGTGCAGCCTTTAAGGGGCTTACAGGGAGTTCAGTACCACCATAGATGCAACGCTTCGTGGCCACGAAGAAAACTGTTGTGGCTGGCGCGGTGGGGCGCCAGCCTCTTTACGACTTCAGGGTAGCAGCAGGCCGTGACGGATCCGGGAAACGGATCTGCGGAAAGGCGCACGGATGTTCATTTCAAAGGGCCTTGCCGTCGCAAAATATTTTTCACCGGACGTGACTGAAGAGGGGCGACTCCAGATCGCGGGCTGGAACCGGGCGGAAGAGGATCGGCTCCCGGGCGGTGAAATTTATGATTCAAAAGCTCCCAGTTGCACTCTCACCCTAACTTCGGTTATCCTGTAAAGGTTCGCGAGTACACCTTTCTGCTCCTGTGCTACCACTCGTCTGAAGGCGGGTCCGGCCAGGGGTGAGGCCCCGAGGTTCCACCGGTTACGCCGCTTGGAACATGGACCTGTCCGAAGCAGGTAATCCTCGCTGTTGCGACCTGAGTTTTTTCTGCGATCCCATTTTTTGGATCCCGGTCGTTTAGTGGTGGCGCCACTAATACTGGATTTACGCTAGCTACCCACAGGCAGGAATGTCTGTGCCACTAGTTCTCACAGGCCGGAATGCCTGTGCCACGAGAGGAAATTCGTGCCGACGTTTAACCAACTTGTGCGTAACGGGCGGAAACCGCCACGCTGGAAGACCTCGAGCCCGGCGTTGGAGAGTTGTCCCCAGAAGCGTGGAGTTTGCACCCGCGTGTATACTTCCACTCCCAAGAAGCCGAACTCGGCGCTGCGGAAAGTCGCCCGCGTGCGGCTGACCAACGGGATCGAAGTAACCACTTATATCCCGGGGGTGGGGCACAATCTGCAGGAGCACTCCATCGTGCTCATCCGCGGGGGCCGCGTGAAGGATCTCCCGGGCGTGCGCTACCACGTGATTCGGGGCGCGCTGGATACCGCGGGAGTGGCCAACCGTAAACAAGGCAGATCGAAGTATGGAGCCAAAAGGCCAAAATCGTAGCGCTGAAGAACTAGCGCTAGCAGGCTAGGAACGTATGCCACGCAGAAGAAGAGCCGTTATTCGTGAAGTAGTGCCGGATCCGGTCTACAACTCCACCCTGGTCGAGAAGTTCGTGAACTCCATGATGTGGCAGGGAAAGAAGAACACCGCCCAGGGCATCTTCTATCAAGCCATGGACAAGCTGCGGGACCGCACCAGCGACGACCCGCTGAAGGCTTTCAAGAAGGCGGTGGAAAACGCCAAGCCGCTGCTGGAGGTGAAGACGCGGCGCGTGGGCGGGGCCAACTACCAGGTGCCCATCGAGGTGCCGCAGAACCGGCGCACTTCGCTGGCCATGCGCTGGATCATCACCAATGCGCGCGGGCGCGCCGAAAAAGGCATGGCCGAGAAGCTGGCGAACGAGTTGAACGACGCTGCGAATCTACGCGGCGGGGCGATTAAGAAGAGAGATGACGTCCACAGGATGGCCGAGGCTAACAAGGCTTTTGCGCATTACCGGTGGTAGGAAAACAACACAGGCAAGAATGCCTGTGTCACGCAAAAAAAAAGGTTTTGGGTTTCAACTTTTTTATGTCTAGAGCAATTCCGCTGGAAAGGATGAGGAACATCGGCATCGCCGCTCATATCGATGCCGGTAAGACCACAACCACAGAGCGGATTTTGTATTACACGGGCCGCACGCACAAGCTGGGAGAGGTTCATGAGGGCACCGCCATCATGGACTGGATGGAACAGGAGCAGGAGCGCGGGATCACCATCACGTCCGCTGCCACCACCTGCGAGTGGCGCGACATCCAGATCAACATCATCGATACGCCCGGGCACGTGGATTTCACCGCCGAGGTGGAGCGCAGCCTCCGCGTGCTGGATGGGGCCGTAGCAGTGTTTGACGCCGTCGCCGGCGTGCAGCCGCAGTCGGAGACGGTGTGGCGGCAGGCCGATAAGTACTCCGTTCCGCGCATTTGCTTCATCAACAAGATGGACCGCGTGGGCGCGGATTTCTACCACTCAATCGACACCATTGTGGATCGTCTGAAGTGCCGGCCGCTCGCGATCCAACTCCCTGTGGGAGCCGAAGATCAGTTCAAAGGCGTCGTCGACCTGGTGGAAATGAAGGCGGTCATCTGGCGCGACGAAACGCTGGGTTCCGAGTTCGATGTGGTCGAAATCCCGGAGGACCTGGTAGCGAAGGCCAAGGAATACCGGGAGAAGATGATCGAGACCATCTCGGAGTTCGATAACGCACTCTTCGAGAAGTTCGTCGAAGGCCAGCCGGTCTCGAACGACGAGATCCGCGCCGGCATCCGCAAGGCCGCCATCGCGCTCAAGATCTTCCCGGTGATTTGCGGCTCGGCGTTCAAGAACAAGGGCGTACAGACGATGCTGGATGCGGTGGTGGATTACCTCCCGTCCCCGCTGGACGTTCCCCCGATCGAAGGCGTTGACGTGGACGATCCGGAAAAGGTGATCATCCGCCACGCTTCCGACAGCGAGCCGTTTTCCGCGCTGGTGTTTAAGATCATGACCGACCCGTACGTGGGCCAGTTGGCGTTTTTCCGGGTGTACTCGGGGACCCTGAAGGCCGGCGACTCGGTGTACAACGTGGCCAAGCGGCGCAAGGAGCGCATCGGGCGTCTCCTGCGCATGCACGCCAACAAGCGCGAAGAGATTCAGGAGATCCTGGCGGGCGATATCTGCGCGGCGGTGGGTCTGAGGACCGTTTCGACGGGCGACACCATCTGTGACGACCAGAGCCCCGTGGTGCTGGAATCGATCGATTTCCCGACCCCCGTGATCCAGCTCGCCGTGGAGCCCAAGACCAAGGCCGACCAGGAGAAGCTGGGGATGGCCATCCAGAAGCTGGCGCAGGAAGATCCTACGTTCCGTGTCAACACCGATCCCGAAACGGGACAGACCATTCTTTCGGGAATGGGCGAGCTGCACCTGGAAATCATCGTGGATCGCATGATGCGCGAGTTCGGCGTGGGGGCCAACGTGGGCAAGCCGCAGGTGGCTTACCGTGAGACCATTCGCAAGAAAGCCGAAGCCGAAGGCCGCCATATCAAGCAGTCGGGCGGCCGCGGCCAATACGGTGTGGTGAAGATCAGGGTCGAGCCCCTGCCGCAGGGCGGCGGATTCGAGTTCGAAAATGACATCTACGGTGGCACCATCCCGAAGGAATTCATCAACCCCATCCAGACGGGTATCAAGGAAGCGCTGGAAGGCGGCATCCTGGCGGGCTTCCCGATGTCGGATCTTAAGGTAACTTTGTTCGACGGCAGCTACCACGATGTGGATTCTTCGGAAATGGCTTTCAAGATCGCCGGCTCGCTGGCGATCAAAGAAGCCGCCCGGAAAGCGAAGCCGGTACTGCTGGAGCCGATCATGTCGGTGGAAGTCGTGGTTCCGGAGCAGTACATGGGCGACGTGATCGGCGATCTGAATTCGCGGCGCGGCCGCATCGAAGGCATGCAGTTGCGCGGTACCACCCAAATCATCAAGTCGATGGTGCCGCTTTCGGAGATGTTCGGCTATGCCACCGAGCTGCGCTCGCGAACACAGGGCCGCGGCAGCTTTACCATGCACTTCGGCAGGTATGAAGAAGTGCCGGGCGGTCTCGCGGAGGAGATCGTAAACAAGATCCAGGGCAGGATAACGAGATGAGGTAGGGCGGGCTTCGGCCTGTCAAGCCGGGCGGGCCAAGGGCCGCCCCACAAAAAGGAGATTATTTCTCTCATGGCAAAGGAAAAATTCGACCGCAGCAAGCCGCACGTGAATATCGGGACGATCGGACACATCGATCACGGCAAGACCACCCTCACGGCGGCCATCACCAAGGTGCTGGGGAAGCACAATCCGAAAGTGAAGTTCCGGAGCTTCGATTCGATCGATAACGCGCCGGAAGAAAAGGCCCGCGGAATCACCATCGCAGTGGCGCACATCGAGTATGAAACGGCCAAGCGGCACTATGCCCATGTGGACTGCCCGGGACACGCCGACTACATCAAGAACATGATCACGGGGGCGGCGCAGATGGACGGCGCCATCCTGGTAGTGGCGGCCACCGACGGCCCCATGCCGCAGACGCGCGAGCACGTTCTGCTGGCGCGGCAGGTGGGTGTGCCCTACATCGTGGTCTGCATGAACAAGGTGGACATGGTGGACGACCCGGAACTGCTGGACCTGGTGGAACTGGAAGTCCGCGAGTTGCTCAAGTTCTACGAGTTTCCGGGCGACGATCTGCCGGTGATCCGGGTGTCGGCGCTGGGCGCGCTGAACGGCGAGCCGCAGTGGGAGAAGGGCGTCGAGGAGTTGATGGAGGCGGTGGACAGTTACGTTCCGATACCGGAGCGCGTGATCGACAAGCCGTTCATCATGCCGATCGAAGACATCTTCTCGATTCAGGGCCGCGGTACGGTGGTGACGGGGCGCATCGAGCGGGGGATCTGCAAGGTCGGCGAGGAAATGGAGATCGTGGGGTTCCGGCCGACGCGCAAGACGGTAGTCACGGGCGTGGAAATGTTCAAGAAGCTGTTGGACCAGGGGATGGCCGGAGACAACGTGGGCCTGCTGCTGCGCGGTGTGGAAAAGGACGAGGTGGAGCGCGGGCAGGTGATCGCCAAGCCGGGGTCGATCACGCCGCACACCACGTTCCGGGGCACGGTATACGTATTGAGTAAGGAAGAGGGGGGGCGGCACACGCCGTTCTTCAAGGGATACCGGCCGCAGTTCTACTTCCGGACAACGGATGTGACGGGAGTGGCGGAGTTGCCGGAAGGCACGGAGATGGTGATGCCTGGCGACAACGTGGACCTGAAGGTGGAGCTGATTACGCCGATCGCCATGGACAAGGGGTTGCGCTTCGCGATTCGCGAAGGCGGCCGCACGGTGGGCGCCGGCACCGTGACCGAGATCATTAAGTAGGCTTCGCCAGGTAAAAATCATGGCCCTGAGAGAACGTATTCGGATCCGGCTGAAGGCATACGACCATCGCGTGCTGGATCAGTCGACGACGGAGATTGTAGACACCGCGAAGAGGACCGGCGCCACCGTGGCCGGTCCCATTCCGTTGCCGACCTCCCGAAGCATCACAACGGTATTGCGCTCGCCGCACGTGGATAAGAAGTCGCGGGAGCAGTTTGAAATCCGGACGCACAAGAGGCTGTTGGACATCCTGGAACCGACCCAGCAGACGGTAGACGCGCTGATGAAGCTGGATCTGCCCGCGGGCGTGGATGTGGAAATCAAGGCGTTCGGCAAATGAACAGCTCACCGCAGAGTCGCGGAGAACGCAGAGGAAAACGCAGAGAGAACACAGAGAAGATCTCCGCGCTATCCTCCGCGATCTCTGTGTCTCCGCGGTGAATAAGGAAGTTGACGATGAGTCCAGGAATCCTTGGCAAGAAAATCGGAATGACGCAGATGTTCCGGGCGGACGGACAGGCCGTGCCGGTCACGCTGCTGAAGGCGGGTCCGTGTATGGTGGTGCAGCGCAAGACGCCCACCGCCGACGGTTACGATGCGGTACAGCTCGGGCTGGTGGAATTCATCAAGCCGCAGCGCATCAACAAACCGATCACCGGCCACTTGAAGAAGGCCGGCGCCGAAGGCTCGAAGTTTATGCGGGAGTTTCCGCTCCGTCCCGGCGACGACGATTTGAAACCCGGCGACCAGGTGCTGGTCGGTCAGTTTAAGCCCAAGGACAAAGTGGATGTCATCGGCATCAGCAAGGGCAAGGGGTTTGGCGGCGTCGTCAAGCGGCACCACTTCCGCGGCGGCGAGGGCAGCCACGGTTCGATGTTCCACCGCGCTCCGGGCTCGATCGGCGCGTCCAGTTTCCCCTCGCGGGTACTTCCGGGTATGCGCATGGGGGGCCACATGGGCAACGAACGGATAACCGTGCGCAATTTGGAAATCATCGAAGTGGATACCGAGGACAACGTGCTGGTGGTGAAGGGCGCGGTCCCTGGTCCCAACGGCGGTTACGTGATGGTTCGGAGGGCGAAAAGGTAACTGCCATGCCGACAGTCGATGTAGTGGATCTGAATAATGAGAAGGTCGGCGAGGTGGACCTGGCCGACGAGGTTTTCGGGGCCGAAGTCAACGAATCGCTGCTCTACGAAGCGGTCCGCCAGTACCAGGCGGGGCTGCGCTCGGGCACGCACAAGACGAAAACGCGCCGCGAAGTTGCCGGCTCCGGCAAGAAGCTCTGGAAACAGAAGGGGACCGGCCGCGCGCGAATCGGTTCGGTGCGGTCGCCCTTGTGGCGTCACGGCGGTATCGTGCACGGGCCGGTGCCGCGCGACTACAGCTACAAGCTGCCGCGCAAGATGGTGCAGGGCGCGTTGCGCTCGGCGCTTTCCGCCAAAGTGCGGGATGGCGAGCTGAAGGTGGTGCACTCCTTCGACCTGGCCGACCATAAGACCAAAAACGCGATGCATGCCCTGGCGAATGTCGCCACCGGCCGCACGGTTCTGGTGGTGGACAACGGCGAGAATCGCAACCTGGCGCTGGGCGTGCGTAATCTGAAGGGCGTCACCCTGATGCCTACGCGGGAAGTCAATCCGTTCCACCTGCTGGGCCACCAAAGCGTGTTGCTGTCGGAAGGCGCAGCGCGCAAGTTCTCGGAGGCACTCGCAAAATGAACATCTATGGAGTATTGAAGCGCCCGCTGGTCACCGAGAAGGGCGTGGACAAGAAGGATAACGAGCGCACCCTGTGCTTCGAAGTGGCGCTGGATGCCAACAAGACGCAGGTGAAGGCCGCCGTCGAGAAGCTGTTCAAGGTCAAGGTTGCGGAAGTTCGCACCGCCACTTTTGACGGCAAGATGCGCCGGCGCGGCCGGTTCTCGGGCTACCGCTCGGATTGGAAGAAGGCTTACGTGAGGCTGAAGGAAGGTCAGAAGGTCCCGGACTTCGCGGAGATCTAAGCTATGCCCATAAAAACATACAGACCGGTCACTCCGACGCGGCGCTTCCAGACGGTTACCTCGCGTGAAGACATTACCAAGCATCGTCCGGAAAAGTCACTGGTGGAATCCAAGAAGCGTACCGGGGGGCGCAACAGCACCGGCCGGGTTACTTCGCGGTTCATCGGCGGAGGCGCCAAGCAGGCTTACCGGGTGATTGATTTCAAGCGCGATAAGCTGGGGATTCCGGCCGTGGTTGCGGCCATTGAGTACGATCCCAACCGCTCGGCGCGCATCGCCTTGCTGAACTACGCGGATGGCGAGAAGCGTTACATCATCCAGCCGGACGGGCTGAAGGTCGGGCAGAAGGTGATGTCCGGTCCGACTGCCGACATCCTGGTGGGCAACGCCCTGCCGATGAAAAACATGCCGGCCGGCACCATCGTGCACAACATCGAGCTTCGTCCCGGTAAAGGAGCGCAAATGGCCCGCTCGGCGGGATCGCAGGCGCAACTGGTTTCGAAGGAGGGCGGCACGGCCCTGCTGAAGCTGCCTTCGGGCGAAGTGAGGCGCGTGCTGCTCGAGTGCATGGCAACGGTGGGCCAGGTGGGCAATCTGGACCACGAGAACGTGTCGCTGGGCAAGGCGGGTCGCAAGCGCTGGATGGGCAAGACCCCGCACAATCGCGGCGTCACCATGAACCCGGTGGACCATCCACATGGCGGTGGCGAGGGCAAGACCTCGGGTGGCCGTCACCCGGTCACTCCCTGGGGCCAGCCCACTCGCGGATTTAAGACGCGCAATAACAAACGCACCGACAAGTGGATCGTCACGCACAAGAGTAAGAAGAGGTAAGGAAATGGGCAGATCCGTCAAAAAAGGGCCGTTTACCGACACTCATCTGGAAAAGAAGATGGCAGCGGCCACCGCCGCCAATGAGAAGAAAGTCATCCGCACCTGGTCGCGGCGCTCTACCATTCTTCCGGAGTTCGTGGGGCACACCGTGGCCGTCCATAACGGCAAGAAGTTCATCCCGGTGTACGTGACCGAGAACATGGTGGGGCACAAGTTGGGCGAGTTTTCGCCCACCCGGACTTTCAAAGGCCATTCGGTGAAGGCCGCGACGGAGAAAACCGCGAAGCCGGCATAAACAAGATTCGCAGGCCCAGGGCCTGCCCCACCATCGAGGGAAACCATGGCACATATGACCAAAGCGCAAACGGACAAGCACGAAGGCAAAATCAAAGCGGAAGCCCGATACATCCGGGTCTCCGCACAGAAGGCGCGCCTGGTGGTAGACCTGATCCGCGGCATGCAGGCAGGAGCGGCAATCACCACGTTGCGGACTACTAATAAGCGGATTGCGCCGACGGTCGAGAAGGTGCTCCAGTCGGCCATCGCCAACGCGACCAACAGGAAAGACGACGTGGATGTGGACCAGTTGTTTGTCTCCGAAGCTTACGTCAACGAAGGGCCCCGGATGAAACGGGTGCGGCCGGCACCCATGGGCCGGGCTTACCGGTATCAGCGCCGGATGTCACATATCGTCATCAAGGTGAAAGAGAAGGAAGCATAGATGGGACAGAAAGTTCACCCGTACGGATTCCGGCTCGGCTTCAACAAGCCGTGGCGCTCGCGGTGGTTCGCCAAACAGGGCTACGCGAAGCTTCTGCAGGAGGACCTGGAGCTCAAGGCAAACCTGCGCGAGCGGCTGAAGTCGGCAGGCGTCAGCTCGATTGAGGTGGACCGCCCGGGCAACAAGCTGCGGGTCACCATCCGCACCTCCCGGCCCGGCATCATCATCGGCCGCAAGGGCGCGGAGATCGAGAAGCTGAAGCAGGATATGGCCAGGAAGACCAAGCGCGAGGTCTTCATCGATATACAGGAAGTTCACAAGCCGGAACTGGACGCGCAACTGGTGTCGGAATCGATCGCGTTGCAACTGGAAAAGCGCGTGGCCTTCCGGCGCGCCATGCGCAAGGCGGTGGATTCGGCGCTGCGATTCGGATGCAAGGGCATCAAAGTGCGGGTCTCCGGCCGATTGAACGGCGCGGAGATTGCGCGCAGTGAATGGTATCTGCAAGGCCAGCTCCCGCTGCATACCCTGCGCGCCGATATCGACTACGGTTTTGCTGAGGCGCAGACTACCTACGGGGTGATTGGGATCAAGGCGTGGCTGTATAAGGGCGAGATTCTCGACCTGACGAAGCGCCGCGGATTGCTGCCCGAGCCCGAGCCGCGCCGCGATTCGCGCGACCGCCGGGACCGGGGTGATCGTGGTGACCGCGGCGGCCGCGGCCGCGATCGTGGCGACCGCCCGCACGCACCCGGGGGTCCGACCCCAGTCTCCGCTGAGGCCACTGGTCCTGCCATGCAGACGCCGCCCGCGGACTTGCCGCGTCCCGCCGTGCGTCCGGCGACGCCGATTCTGCCGCCGTTGATGTCGCCGCAGCAGCCCTCCTGGAAGCAGGAATCGCGCCAGGAACCCCCGGCCTCTACGCCGCCTGAGAATAAACCGGCGGAAAGCAATCCGGCGGAAAGCAAGCCCGAAGGTGAGAAGCCGTAACGACTGAGAGTAAACCGCCATGATGATGCCAAAGAAGGTTAAGTTCAGGAAACAACAACGCGGGCGCATGGCCGGCAAGGCGTGGCGTGGATCCACCATCTCCTTCGGCGAGTTCGGCCTCAAAGCCATGGAGTGCGGGTGGGTCACCGACCGGCAGATCGAAGCGGCGCGCGTGGCGATGACGCGCTCCATCAAGCGCGGCGGAAAGGTCTGGATCCGGCTGTTCCCGGATAAGCCCATCACCAAGAAGCCCGCTGAAACCCGTATGGGCAAAGGCAAGGGAGCGCCGGAACAGTGGGTGGCGGTGATTCGCCCCGGCAAGATCCTGTTCGAGATGGAAGGCGTGGATCGCGCCACGGCGAACGCCGCCATGCGGCTGGCCGCGCATAAGCTCGCTATTAAGACCCGGTTCCTGGGCCGGGAGGATGCGGAGTAAGGATATGAAGTCGCAAAAGGTTCGCGATCTCAACGACGACGAATTACGGCACCAGTTAGGTGAAATGGACGAGCAATTGTTTCGTCTACAGTTTCAGATGTCCATGGGGCAGATGGACGGGCTGAAGAAGGTTCGCGCCATGCGCAAGACCCGCGCCCGCATCTACACCATATTGCGCGAGAGGGAGCTCGAAGGAGCGAAGAAATAACATGGCCGAATTGCATGGCAAGCAGGGATTGAAAAACGAGAAGATCGGCCAGGTGGTTTCGGTCAAGATGCAGAAGACCATCGTGGTGGAAGTAAGCCGCCGCGTCCCGCACGCGCTCTACAAGCGCATTATCGGCAAGCGCAAGAAGTTCTACGCGCACGACGAAGAGGGCCGGGCCAAGATGGGCGATATGGTTCGGATCATCGAGTGCCGGCCGCTGAGCAAGTTGAAGCGGTGGCGCCTGGCAGACATCATCCGGCGGGCCGCGCAGGTGGGTACACAGCCGGAGGAGTTGGACGTGAAAGTATAAAGGCGGCCAGGGGCCGGGGGCCAGGGAAGCGAGCAGCCTTTCCCTGGCCCCTGGCCCCTGAATCCCGGCCCCAGGAGCGAAGCGACTATGATTGGAATGCGAACGATTCTCGAGGTGGCCGATAACTCCGGCGCGCGCAGGCTGTCGTGTATCCTGCCGCGCGGCGGCGACCTCGGCCTGCGCGCCGGGCTCGGCGACGTCGTCACGGCCAGCGTGAAAGAGGCGGCTCCCGATTCGGCTATCAAGAAGGGAAAAGTGGTGCGCTGCGTGATCGTCCGCATGCGCAAGGAAACCCGGCGCAAGGATGGCACCTACATCCGCTTCGATACCAACGCCGCCGTGTTGATCAGCGATGTGGGCGAACCGATCGGCACGCGCGTATTCGGGCCCGTGGCGAGGGAACTGCGCGACAAGAAGTTCATGAAGATCGTCTCGCTGGCCCCTGAGGTAATCTGATGGCAACTGCAAAGAAGAAGCCGGCCGCGCCGGTGCGCATCGATCTCAAGAAGGAAGACACGGTCAAGGTCATCTCCGGCCGCGATAAGGGCAAGACCGGCCGCGTGCTGCAAGTGAACCGCGAAACCGGCAAGCTGCTGGTGGAACACGTGATGATGATCAAGCGTCATACGCGCCCCAACCCCGCCAAGCAGATCAAGGGCGGCATCGCCGAGCGCGAGAGCCCCATTCCGGCCTCCAACGTCATGATTGTGTGCCCGGGGTGCGGGAAGGCGGTGCGCATTGCGCATCATGTGGACCCGGTGGCCGGCGGCAAGAACCACCGCACCAGAATCTGCCGCAAGTGCGGGCAGTCGCTCGAGAGGAAGTGAGGATTCCATGGCAGCACGTTTGAGAGAGCTTTATCACAAGAAAGTGGTCCCGGCGCTGACCAAGAACTTCGGGTACAAGAACGTCATGGCGGTGCCCAAGATCGACAAGATTTCGGTCAACATCGGGCTCGGTGAAGCTACCCAGAATGCCAAGCTGATGGATGGCGCGGTGAACGAGTTAAGCCAGATCGTGGGTCAGAAACCGGTCATCACCAAGGCCACCAAGTCGATTGCCCAGTTCAAGCTGCGCGAGGGCCAATCGATCGGCTGCATGGTAACGCTGCGCGGCGACCGCATGTACGAATTTTTCGACCGGCTGGTGAATGTGGCGCTGCCCCGCGTGAGGGACTTCCGGGGCCTCTCGACCAAGTCTTTCGACGGCCGCGGGAATTACACGCTGGGGATCAAGGACCAGTTGATCTTTCCGGAAATCGATTACTCCAAAGTGGAGAAGACCAAGGGAATGAACATTTCCATCACAACCACGGCCCGCACCGATGCGGAGGGTCTGGCTCTGCTGAAGCAAATGGGGATGCCGTTCCGGCAGTGAGACAGGGGCCGGGGAAAAGGTTGCGCTTCGCGCGGCGTTCTTCCAAGCCCGCCCGGCGAGTTTAGGAGATACATGGCCACTACCGCAAAGATAGCGAAGGATTTGAAGCTGGATAAGGAACGGCGGGCCAAGACGCCGATATTGCAATGCCGCCACCGCAACCGCTGCTGGCGGTGCGGGCGCCCGCGCGCCTTTTTGCGCAAATTCGGCGTCTGCCGTTTGTGCTTCCGTCAACTCGCGCTCAACGGTGAGATTCCGGGCGTGACGAAGGCGAGTTGGTAGAAGAAATGGGGGCTAGGGGCCGGGGGCCGGGGGTCAGGGAAGGTGGCTTGTGCCGCTCGCGTTTTTTGGAAATGCGGCGAGCGAAGCGAAGCATCCACTCCCTGGCCCCTGGCCCCTGGCCCCCGGCCCCAGGAGCGAAGCGACTATGATGAGCGATCCCATTGCCGACATGCTGACTCGCGTGCGTAACGCGATCCAGGCCCGCCACCCCAAGGTGGACGTGCCGGCCTCCAAGCTGAAAGCGGAAATTGCGCGCATTTTGAAGGAAGAGGGTTACATCACCAACTTCAAGGTGGCGGAAGAAGGCGCGAAGAAAACCATCAAGATCTACTTGAAATATGCGCCCAACAACTCGCCGGTGATCTCCGCGATCGAGCGCGTTTCGCGTCCGGGCTGCCGCGTGTACGTGGGGCAGACCGACATCCCGCGAGTGCTGGGAGGGATGGGAATCAACATCCTGACCACCCCGCGCGGTGTCATGACCGGGCGGGACGCGCACAAGGAGCGCATCGGCGGCGAGATCCTCTGCCGCGTGTGGTAGGAGCTTGTCCCAAGGAGCTTGTCCTAAGAAGCTGGAGTGAGATATGTCAAGAATTGGTAAGAAGCCGATCCCGCTGCCGAGCGGCGTAAAAATCCAGGTCGGCGAGCAACTGGAAGTGACCGGTCCCAAGGGCAAGTTGATGGTGCCGATTCCCCAGGGCATTACCTTCGAGCAGTCCAATGGCAAGCTCGAAGTGAAGCGCGCCTCCGACGACCAGGCCGCACTGCATGGTCTGACGCGTGCACTGGCGGCCAACGCCGTGCAGGGCGTCTCGACGGGATTCATTCGGGAACTGGACATTGTGGGTATCGGGTACCGCGCCGATCTCAAGGGCCGGGTGGCCCAGTTCACCCTGGGTTATTCGCACCCCATCGAGTTTCTGCTGCCAGAGGGCGTCGATCTGCGGATCGACAAGCAAGTCCACCTGGTGCTGAGCGGCCATGACCGGCAACTGCTCGGGCAGGTGGCAGCCAACATGCGCGCGCTCCGCAAGCCGGATCCCTACAAGAACAAGGGCGTCCGCTACACGGGCGAAGCGTTGCGCAAGAAGGTCGGTAAGACCGGGGCGAGTGCCAAATGATTCGTAAGATCGAGAAGAAGGAAATCCGCAATCGGATTCACATGCGCATCCGGCGCAAGCTGCGCGGTACGGCGGAGCGCCCGCGCCTGGCGGTATTCCGCAGCGTGGCCCACATCTACGCGCAGGTCATCGACGACAACGAGGGTAAGACCCTGGTGTCAGCCTCGTCGGTGGACAAGGGCGGAAAGACCAAGGGCGGCAACGTGGCGGCGGCCAAGGCGATTGGGAAACTGGTGGCCGATCGGGCCAAGGAGAAGGGCATCACGCGAGTGGTGTTCGACCGCGGCGGGTACCAATATCACGGCCGCGTCAAAGCGCTTGCCGATGCCGCTCGCGCAGCGGGACTGGAGTTCTAATTCATGGTTACGTCAACCAAACGCATCGATCCGGCCACGCTCAATCTGAAGGAGCAGGTGGTTGCCATCAACCGCGTCACCAAGGTGGTGAAGGGCGGCAAGAACCTCAGCTTCTCGGCGCTGGTGGTGATCGGCGACCCTTCGGCCAAGGTGGTAGGCTTTGGAGTGGGTAAGGCCAAGGAAGTGCCATCCGCCATCCGCAAGGGAATTGAAGCCGCCAAGAAGAACCTGCGCCGGGTCAACGTGCTGCAGAACACCATCGCGCATCGGGTGCTGGGCGAATTCGCCAGCTCGCAGGTGCTGCTCAAGCCGGCTCCCGACGGCACCGGCGTGATCGCCGGCGGTGCGGTGCGCGCGGTGATTACGGCCTGCGGCATTCCCAACGTGCTGACCAAGTCGATCGGCCGCCGGAACCCGCACAATGTGGTGAAGGCGACCATTGTGGCGTTGGAATCGTTGCGCGACCGTGCCGCCGTAGCTGAAATGCGCGGCCTGGCAGTGGAGAAGCTCTGATGGAAGGCATGATCCGAATCAAACTCGTGCGCAGCCCGATCTGCACTCCGGAAAAGCACAAGAGGATCGTCAAGGGTCTGGGTCTGCGGAAACTCAACCAGATTGTGGTGCGGCCCGATTCGCCGGTTTTCCGCGGCATGGTCAATAAGGTTCCCCACCTGCTGCAGGTGGTGGAGTAGGGGCCGGGGGCCAGGGGCCAGGGGCCAGCGAAGTGCGGCTTCCGGGTTACTTGGAACACGGCTCAAGGTACAAGGATTTTGGGCTTGCGAGGTTGGCGGGCGGGTCCGGGTTTGACCCCGGCCCCTGGCCCCCGGCCCCTGGCCCCTGGAGAATTTATGAACCTCAGCGGATTGAAACCGCCCCCGGGCCAAAAGAAGAGCCGCAAACGCATCGGGCGGGGCATGGGCTCGGGACACGGCAAGACCGCGACACGCGGCAGCAAGGGACAACGCGCGGGCACCGGCTTCGGGCAGAAGCGCGGTTTCGAGGGCGGCCAGATGCCGCTTCACCGGCGGTTGCCCAAGCGCGGATTCACGAACATCTTTAAGAGGCAGTACGCCATCGTCAACCTGGGACGCCTGGAGAAGCTGGAGGGCGATTCTTTCACGGTGGATCACCTTATCGAACTAGGGGTTGTGAAGAAGCTGGGCGAAGGGCTGAAGGTCCTCGGTACCGGTCAGTTGACGCGCAAGATCACGGTGGAAGCCCACCAGTTTTCCAAGTCGGCGTTGGAGAAAATCCAGAAGGCCGGAGGCACGGCGCAGGTGATCGGCGCTCCAAGCGAATAGCGCCGGAAATCCGAGGGAACCATGAAGCTTTTTGAAGCATTCGCGAACATGTTTCGCGTCCCAGATCTTCGCAAACGGCTCCTGTTTGCGCTGGGGCTGCTGGCGGTGTACCGTCTGGGCGGTCACATTCCCACTCCGGGCATCAACATTCAGCGCTGGAACGATTTCTTCGCCTCCCAGTCGGGGTCCATCTTCGGCTTCTTCGACCTGTTTGCGGGCGGCAATATCCGCCGGCTGACGATCTTCGCCCTCGGCATCATGCCGTACATCACCGCGTCGATCATCCTCCAGTTGTTGACGGTAGTGGTCCCCACACTCGAAAAACTACAGAAGGAAGGCGAACTGGGGCGCCGCAAGATCACCCAGTGGACCCGCTACCTGACGATCATCCTCTCCGTCCTGCAATCCTTCGGCATCGCCCAAGGCCTGATGTCCATGCAGCAGGGTATTGTCATCAGTCCCGGGTTCGGGTTCGTGATGCTGACGATTCTGTCGCTCACCACCGGGTCGGCCTTCATCATGTGGCTGGGCGAGCAGATCAGCGAACGCGGAATCGGCAACGGCATGTCGCTGATCATCTTCACGGGAATCGTGGTGGGGCTGCCCAACGCCATTACCAATATCTATCAGAATGTGTTCGTGATTCATGAGTGGAACGCGCTCACCCTGATCATGCTGCTGGCGATGATGATCGCCGTAGTGGCTTTCATCGTCCTGGTGGAGCGCGGCGAGCGCCGCATTCCGGTGCAGTATGCCAAGCGCGTGGTGGGCCGCCGCGTGATGGGCGGGCAGTCCACGCATATGCCCCTGAAGGTCAACGCCGGCGGCGTGATCCCGGTCATCTTCGCTTCGTCGATTCTGGCCTTCCCGCAGCAACTGGCCCTGATGGGTTGGGTGAAGAGCATTCCGTGGCTCACGGCCCTGCTGAAGGACATCCAACACGGCGAACCCATGTACTACGTGCTGTTTGTCGCCGGCATCATCTTCTTCTGCTTCTTTTACGTATCGATCATCTTCAATCCCAACGAAGCGGCCGACAACATGCGCAAGTACGGCGGGTTCATTCCGGGGATTCGCCCCGGCCGGAATACCGCCGACTACATGAACAACATCCTGACCAAGATTACGGTCGTGGGCGGTATCTACCTTTCGATCCTGTGCCTGATTCCGGACATCATGATCTCGGGCATCAAGCTGAATCATTTGTGGTTGATCGGAAACTGGGTGGATACTTCGTTCACCGCGTTGCACCTGCGGTTCCTGTTGGAAGGGCTGAACGTGCAGTTTTATTTTGGCGGTACGTCGCTGCTGATCGTGGTGGGCGTCGCCATGGATACCATCAACCAGATCGAGGCGCAGCTTATAATGCGCCACTATGAAGGGTTCACTCCGCGGTCTGGCCGTATTCGCGGACGGCGGAGCTCATTTTAGACAGTGACGAAGCACATCACCGCGACCGTGAAGGTGCGCAACAAACAGCCCCGGGCCGCGACCGTCAGGGAGCGGTATGAGCTGTGAGGGCCATCGTTCTGTTTGGCTCGCCAGGCTCCGGCAAAGGCACCCAGGCGAAGTTCCTGACGGAGTGTCTAAGAGTCCCGCATGTCTCGACCGGGGACATGCTTCGGGACCGTATCCGCAGCGGTTCCGAGCTGGGGACGGCGGTGGTGGCCACCATGCACTCGGGCGGCCTGGTATCGGACCAGGTGGTCAACCTGATGGTCGAGGAGCGGCTCAGCAAGCCGGACGCCGCGAAGGGATTTGTTTTGGACGGGTATCCCCGTACCCTGGCGCAGGCCGAACACCTGTGCCGTTGGCTGGACGGGCGCGGGGTCCGCGAGGTGGTGATTCATCTCGCGGTTGATTACAATGTAATTATTGGCCGGTTGACCGGACGCCGGGAATGTCCTCGCTGCGGAACCCTGTATAACGTAGCTTTCCATCCTCCAAAGATGGATGAATTGTGCGATCTGGATGGCGAGAAGCTGGCAATTCGGGATGACGACCGCGAGCCGGTAATCCGGGAGCGGTTGGACGCCTACGGGCATCAGACGCGGCCGGTGCTGGAGTACTATCGGACCGTCGGGCGGCGGGTGGTGGAAGTGGAAGCGAGCGACGATCCGCCCCCCATAGTGTTTCAGAAGATTTGTCAGGCGATGGAAAAGGATGATCGTTCGAAAGACAGCCGCTGAACTGGAAAAAATGCGGCGCAGTGGCCTGCTGGTCTGGCAGATCCTGCAGAAATTGAAGGAAATCGCGGTGGAAGGCGCCAGCACGATGGACCTGGAGGTCGCCGCCGTGAAAATGATGGCTGATGCCGGCGCGCGTCCCGCCTTCAAGGGGTATTATGTGCCGGCCGCCGGGGAGACTTTCAAGTTTGTATTGTGCACCTCGGTGAACCAGGAGATCGTGCATGGGATGCCGAGCCCCAAGCGGATTCTCGCGAAGGGCGATATCGTTTCCATCGATACCGGGGTGAAACTGGACGGATATTATGGCGATTCCGCCATCACCGTTCCGATCGGCGAAGTGAGTGAGCAGACTAAGAAGCTCCTCCGGGTTACGCAGGAGTCCCTGGAGTTGGCCATCGATCAGGTGCGGTCCGGCAAACGGCTGTTTGACGTTTGCGGGACGGTGGAGCAGCACGTAAAGTCCAATGGATTTTCGATTGTGCGGGAGTATGTGGGCCATGGCATCGGCACGCAACTCCACGAGGAGCCCCAGGTTCCCAACTTCGTGGATCGTAAGAACGAGAATCCGCGGTTGAAAGAAGGCATGGTGCTGGCGGTGGAGCCCATGGTGAACGCCGGGCGGCCGGAGGCGGTGGTCTTGAAGGACAAGTGGACGGCGGTGACGAAAGACGGCTCCAACAGTGCTCATTTTGAGCATTGCATCGCGGTTACGGAGAACGGACCGTGGGTGCTGACGAGACCGTGAGCAAGGGCCGGGGGGTCGAGGCCACGGTAGTGGAAGAGCGGCCGAGTGCGGTTTACCACGTAGTGCTGCCGACGCAGCAGAAGATTTTGGCCCACCTGGTGGGCACGGTGAAGAGGAATTTTGTAAGGCTGGTCCCCGGGGATCGGGTGGAGGTGGAGTTGAGCCCGCACGATCCGACCCGGGGGAGGATTACGCGGAAGTTATGAGGTGGGGCAGGCTTCAGCCTGTCAATCCTGCCATGGAGTCATTGGCAGGCTGAAGCCTGCCCCACTAAGAGGCATCATGAAAGTTCGAGCGTCCGTCAAGAAGATCTGTGACAAATGCAAGGTGATCAATCGCGAAGGCGTGGTGCGGGTCATCTGCGTCAACCCGAAACATAAACAGAGGCAGGGGTAAACATATATGGCACGTATCGCTGGTGTGGATCTGCCGGCTTCGAAGAGAGCCGAGATCGGGCTAACCTACATTTACGGCGTGGGCCGTACCCGGTCCCGCTCGCTCCTCCACCGGGCCGGCATCGATTTCGACAAGAAGGTTCGCGAGCTGACCGAAGACGAGGTCAACCGCGTCCGCCAGATTCTGGAAGAAGAGGGAGCCGTGGAAGGCGACCTCCGTAAAGAGATCTCGATGAACATCAAGCGTCACATCGAGATGGGCTCTTACCGCGGTCTGCGGCATCGCCGCGGCCTGCCGGTCCGGGGACAGCGCACCCACACCAACGCCCGCACCCGCAAGGGTCCCCGCCGCGGAACGGTTGCCAATAAGAAGAAGGCCACGGGTAAGACATAGCATGGCGAAAGCACCGGTTAAAGCAGGCAAGAAGAAGAGCTTCAAGAAGAAGGAGAAGCGCGTCGTCCATACGGGTATCGTGCATATCCAGGCCACTTTCAACAACACCATTGTGACCATCTGCGATCAGGAAGGGAACACCATCTCCTGGTCGAGCGCCGGCTCGCTGGGATTCCGCGGGTCCCGTAAGGGCACGCCGTTCGCCGCCCAGCAGGCAGCTCTTACGGCTGCCAATAAGGCCGGTGAAAGCGGGTTGCGGACCGTGGAGGTAAGGGTGAGCGGTCCGGGTTCGGGCCGTGAATCGGCGGTGCGCGCGTTGTCCACCGCGGGCATCGAAGTTCGCGCCATCAAGGACGTGACCCCGATTCCACATAATGGATGCCGTCCGCCCAAGAAGCGGAGAGTGTAAGAAGTCGGTAGCAAGCGGGACGAAGGCCTGCCAGGTCGTAAACCGCACCTGAAGTGACTAAGTAAGGTAAGGAGAGCAAATTGGCAAGATACATCGGCCCGGTTTGCCGGCAATGCCGGCGCGAGGGCATGAAACTTTATCTCAAAGGCGAGCGCTGCCACAGCGAAAAGTGCGCCATCGAGCGCCGTAACTTCATCCCCGGGCAGCACGGCAAGGATCGGGCCAAGAAGATCGTCGGCTACGGTCTCCAGCTTCGCGAAAAGCAGAAGGTCCGCCGCGTGTACGGCGTGCTGGAACGACAGTTCCGCAGCACCTTTGAAAAGGCTGCCTTGGCGAAAGGCATCACCGGTGAGAATCTGATGTCCGCCCTGGAGCGCCGTCTCGATAGCGTCATCTACCGCATGGGCTTCGGCACCAGCCGCGCCCAGTCCCGCCAGATCGTCCGCCACGGGCACATCGACGTCAACGGCCGCAAGTGCGACATCCCGTCCGCCCAGGTCAAGATCGGCGATGTTGTCTCGGTTCGCCAAACCAGCAAGAATAATCCGACCATCCTGGCCGCCCGCGACGCCACGGCCCATGCGCCGGCGCCGAACTGGATCGACGTGGACCGGGAAGGTTTGACGGGGCGTGTCACTGCCCTGCCCCAGCGCAGCGAATTGGTGCAGATCCAGCTCAACGAGCAGCTCATCGTGGAATTGTACTCGAAGTAAGAATCAGGGGCCGGGGGCCGGGGGTCGGGGTCCAGGGAAAGGTCGCGCTTCGCGCGGCGTTGTTTTTCCTGGCCCCTGGCCCCTGGCCCCTGGCCCCCCAACTGAGGTTCTATGTTCAAAGGATTTCAAAAGCCGAAGAGACTTGTTGCCAATACCGATACCCTCACGGAGCGGTATGGCATGTTTACCGCGCAGCC
>JAIQFL010000629.1 GCA_020073365.1 Terriglobia bacterium
GAAACCACGCCTCGCACTATGCCAATCACCGTGTACCTGGGACCGTTCCGTCCACAGTTTCCTCATCCCGGACTAGCCGTCGCGGCAGGCTGAAAATCGTCGGCAAGGAATGACAGGCGTACTGGGCCTTCGCACCCGCGAACTCCCTCACACCCAGAGACTCGCAAAATCCAAAAGAGCTACACCCATTTGAACACCGGCGCCATCAAATGGCAGGTCCCCAATGGGAGTGTCGCCGCGCTGGAGAAGCAGGGTCACCCGGAGACTGGTGCGCACTTTCCTCGCGGTGGCCTGGTGGTTACGGGAAGCGGGCTGATCTTCGTCGCCACCGCCTCCGACCGTAAGATCCGCGCTTACGACGAGGATACCGGCAAGGTGCTTTGGGAAAGAGCCCTCCCCTCCGGCTCCGAAGGTATCCCCGCAATCTATGAAGTTGGAGGCCGCGAATACTGGCAGTCTGCGTGGCGGCCGGCAATGGCATCATGGCTGCCCACGTGGATGGCGACTCCCCGGCATCCCCGCCCGTTGGGGGTGCGTACATGACTTTCGCCCTCCCGAAGAAATAGGGCATCGCTACGGCAGGCGGCGAGCAGGGATTCCGCACCTGGTGATCGATCCAACCTGCAACCGTGCAATCGCACATCGGAAACGGGCGAACTCCCGACGCAGTCCCGTGTCATGGGGTACTCAGAGGAAGTGCGGGGGATCCGTCGCACTGCGGGGCAAAGGCCTGATGAGGTCGGAAGTTCTTTGCTCTGATGGGGCCGCCAGCCGGCACTCACGGTTCAGGTCGTGTTCAGTTAATGTCTGCACGGGCAGGAATTCAGGGCGGCAGCAAGCATGAGGGTCGAAGGGACACGCACGGCCGCTGTGTTCGGGCGGTTGTCGGTTAACGGTGCGGGACTCGTGCGAGAATGTGCGTCGCGAACTGGCCTGCCAACCTGCAATGGAAAGTCCTTCCAACAAATCTGTTGCATGTGACAAATTCATTGGACACATCGCCGAAGGAGCTTCACCAATTTTGCCCGATTGGCGTGCGCCATCCGAGCTCACTTACTCGGTCCAGCCTTCTCAGCGGCGCGAGCCGCACTCAACATGTTCGTCATGGCGTAATTTCCCTCGTGACAGGCGTACTCGTATAGCGGCCCCGCACTCTTGACCATGGCAATTTCGCCCGTCCAGGGCTTCGTGAAGGCTGTTGGATCGTCTACCGTGAATCGGTAGAGGATGGTGTCCGGGCTGGTGCGCGTGAAGCGTTCGACAAGGTGGAGGTTCTGATCCGATCCTCGGTAGTTGGTCTTGTCTGTGAAATTGTTGGTGTCCACGACGAGCGTGTCGCCTTCCCAATGGCCACTCGAATCTCCCATCCACAGGCGTACATTCCAGCCGGGGTGGGGCCGTCCGTCGAAGGGGATGATGCGAACATCGTGAATCATCTCGACGTAAATGGCCACATATTCGCCGGTTTGCACAATCTGATAGTTGTTGTTGTAGGGGCCGGGAACCATAGGCGGCCCGGCAGTCGGCCAGAGGATGCAGCGCACCGGCAAGCTCATATCTTCAGGGCCGGTGGGGAGGCGTCGCTGCACCTCGGCTCGCCCCGCTGCCGCCCGCTGGGCTTGGGGCGTAAGGGGAGGAATTCTCCCGTCGGGCGGATCGATCACGATCGAGGTGCGCCGCGTGGGCGAGATCTTCGTCCCGCGCTCGAACCAGGCCTCGTTATATGCGAGAGCGACGTCGGCTTCGGCAGTCGAGCCGCGGCGGTCGCGGTTGTTCGTTTCGAGGATCCGCTTCTCGAATGCCACCGCCTCCTCTTCGGTGAAGAATTCCTTTCCGGCAAACTCGCGGGGGCGCTCAAAGGGGGTTAGCGTGGCATTGGTCCAGAATCCTTCCAGGTCCGGGTGGGCGCCGGCCGCACGGGGTGCGGCCCAGGCTTTCGCCGTTCCTTTCTGGTTCGCCGCGGCCGAAGGAGCCTGAGCGCCAACGGCAACCGACAGTGCGAGAACCAGAATTAGCAGCACGAGAAATCGATTCCTCATACGACCATGTCCTCCCATTTGCCCGCCTGTATGCGGTGCGGCTCCCATTATGTCATCTACGAGAGAAGGCCGCGTTGCGCTAGTCCGGGGGCGGGGGGCGGGTAATCGAGAGAGCTCGGGCGGACACCCTGGTCCAACACAAAATGCATTCCCGAACGAACTACTCGTATCGCAGGGCGGTCATGGGATCGACCTGGGTAGCGCGCCACGCTGGCACGAAGCACGCCACGAGGGCCACAAGACACAACAAAACGGAGACGGTTGAGAACGTCACCACATCCGTGGATGTGACTCCGAAGAGCAGGTCCTTCAGGAAGCGCGTGAGCAAGACCGAAACTACCAAGCCGATCGCGATGCCGATGAGCGCCAGTCGCAATCCCTGCCCCAAAACCAGCCGGAATACCTCGCCGGGCTCCGCGCCAAACGCCAGGCGAATTGCCAGCTCACGGGTACGCTGGCGCGTGGTATACGATATCACGCCATAGATCCCCACTCCGGCCAGCGTCAGTGCCAGCAGCCCAAACGCGCCGACGAACGTCCCCGCAATCCGCGTGCCCACGGTCGCGAGTTGGATGGTGGTCTTGAGCGTGGTCACGTCATGGAGAGGCAAATCGGAGTTCAGCTCGTGAAAGGTCTTCTCGATGGCCGCAACGAGAGCCAAAGGGTTGCCCGCGACGCGCATGTGAACGGTCATCGCCGGGCGATAGACCTGGTAGAGCGAGAGGTACATAAACGGCCCAGGATCGGCATTGAGATTGGCAACGCTGGTGTTTCTGGTAATGCCCACCACGACGAAGCTCTTATCGGAAATGTCGGTAACGATGCGCTTGCCCAGCGGGTTCTGGTTGGGCCAGTAACGGTCCGCAAACGACCGGTTGACCAATGCCACGGGCTGCGACGTTTCCGTATCCTGTGCGGTCAGGTCGCGCCCCGCGGCCAAGGGAATCTGCAGGGTGTGGAGATAGTCCGGCCCCACCATCACTTCGGGAACCTCCATCGACTCGTGCGGCTGCCAGGCGTAGCCCTCCGGCTTGACGCTGGTGGAGCCTCCGCCAAAGCCCAGCGGGACGCGGCTTCCGAGCGTCACAGCCTCCACGCCCGGCAGCGCGGAGATCCGGGCCAGGATCTGGCGGTCGAACTGGATTCCAGTGGCCTCGGTATAGCCCGCTGGAAAGAGATCGTAGGAAGCGAGCAGAACGTGCTCGGAATTAAAACCGGGGTTGAATCGCTGGGCGCTGACGAAACTGCGTATGAACAGCCCCGCCGAGACCAGCAGCATCAGCGAGAGAGAAACTTGCGCGACCACTAAGGCGCCGGTCAGGCGCGCCTTGCCGTGTCCGCCGGACGCGGTCTTAGTCTCCTCCTTGAGGACGGCAGCCGGCTGAATGCCCGTAGCGCGTAGAGCGGGGAGCACTCCGAAGATCACGCCGGTGAGGATCGAAATCACCAGGGTAGCCAGCAACACGGTGCGATCCGTGTGCACGGCCAGATCAATGGGGAGATCCAACGGGGGCACGAAGCGCATGAGGCTCCCGGAGGTCCAGAACGTGACCACCATGGCCAGCAAGCCGCCCGCCAGCGACAATATCAAACTCTCGATCAGAAGCTGTCGCAGCAGCCGCCAGCGGCTGGCTCCCATCGACAAGCGGATGGCGATCTCGCGGCGCCGCGCGACGGAGCGCACCAGCAACAGATTGGCCACGTTCGCGCACGTCAAGAGCAGCACCACGCCCGAGATGGCCATCAACATCGGCAGCAGCGTGGAAAAGAAGGCGTTTGCACCGAACGGTCCGCGCCAGAGCGGTGTCAGCGTCACTGCTTCGTGACCCTTGTGTTCCTCGGGGTACTGCTGCGCCATGGGCTGCATCAGCACGGTGAGTTCTTGCTGCGCCTGCTCCAGCGGAATCCCGGGCTTCAGGCGCCCCAAAGCGAGCACTGATCTTCAGCAAACTCGGCAGGGGCGCTGAGTGGCTCCTCGATTTTTCCTATCACGGCTCGGAGTTCGTCTTCGGCGAGCTCGGAATGAAAGGCTCGCCGCGCGGATTCATCTTCGCCTTTCAGGCGTTGCCCATCATCATTTTCATCGCCGCGTTTTTCGCGCTGCTCTACCACTGGGGCGTG
>JAIQFL010000181.1 GCA_020073365.1 Terriglobia bacterium
GGAACCTCGAAGCCCGCCATCCTGGCGATCTTGGCCGGCGCCTGGCCTACGCACTGCGGATTCACCGTCCAGTTCGGCATGATCAGCAGCTTACCGAGCGCTTCCTTCTGGGCATCGTTCACGATGTAGGCCTTCTGCGCCTTGAGCAGGCTGAGGATGCGCTCGCGTAGCGAGGCCTCCGCCACGATGGCCTGCTCGCTGGAACAGACCGTGCCGTAATCGAAGGATTTACCCGCCACGATTTTGGGGATGGCGTCATCCAGGTCGGCCGAAGTGTCCACCAGCACCGGGACGTTGCCGGGGCCCACGCCGAAAGCCGGCTTGCCGCTCGAATACGCCGCTTTGACGATGCCGTGCCCGCCCGTGGAAAGAATCACGCCCGTGCGCTCGTGCAGCATCAGCGCGTTCGTGCCTTCCATGGTGGCGTTATCCACGCATTGGATCACGCCCTCGGGCGCGCCCGCCTCCAGGGCCGCCTGGTACAGAACGGCGGCGGTCTCACAGGTGCACCGGTGCGCGCGGGGATGCGGACTGATGACGATGGCATTGCCCGCCTTGAGCGAAACCAGCGTCTTGTACATGGCCGTCGAAGTTGGGTTGGTGGTGGGCAGGATGGCCGCGACCACACCCACCGGAACCGCCATCTCCACGATCTTCTCGTCCGGCAGTTCACGAATAATCCCGACGGTCTTCATGCCCCGCATGCGGCGCGGAAGCCAGTCGCAGCAGAGCAGATTCTTGATGTACTTGTCTTTGGCGTTGCCGTAGCCCGTCTCTTCCACGGCCAGATCGGCCAGCCGTTTGGCGTTGGCGCGCGCGGCTGCCGCCATGCGTTCAATGATGGCGTCTACCTGCTCCTGGGTAAAGGTGCGGTACGTCTGCCAGGCTGTGTAAGCCTTCTCGACCTTGGTGCGGACTTCCTGGATCGAAAGAAGGTCTTTATCGGCGAGCATCTACCGTTACTTCTTCAGACCGCCGCTCGTGAGGACCTTTTCCACCTCTTCGTGCGGCCGTGGAATTACGTGGACGCTGACCAGTTCACCGACGCGGCGGGCCGCGGCCGCACCCGCGTCCGTCGCTGCCTTCACTGCCCCAACATCGCCGCGGACCATCACGCAAACCAGTCCGGCGCCGACGAATTCCTTGCCCGTCAATACCACATTGGCGGTCTTGACCATGGCGTCGGCGGCCTCGATCGCGCCAACCAGACCTTTCGTTTCAATTAGGCCAAGGGCCTCCATGTGTCCTCCAGTCAGGGTGAAAGTCCTACCGTATCACAATTCACGGCCCGAGTGCGCTCGTTCGTGGAGCGGCCTTTCAGGCTGCCGGCGCACCCTCTGGGCCCGGACCGCATTCATGCGGCATTCTTTTGGCCTGTCCCCGACGCCCGGCCCAATCCCCTGGGCCCCGTGTGCCCCAGCGGGCCGCTGCCCACAGCGCGGGGCCAATGTTTGCGTTTCACAGAACCGCAGCGGCCTCGGTTAGCAGCAACACGAAGATACGGCGGCAATCGGGCCGTTCACAAAACTCTTACAATTCCTAAACCAAACGACCGCCGCCGGTGCCCTAAGATCGCAATCGAGGTATTTGAATGCGACACGCCAGTCTGAATTGTATTCTTTCGTCCGCCGCTCTCCTGGCCCTGACTTGGAGCGCGGCTGTAGCACGAAGCGATGACGACGGCAACGGCGCCAACGTTTATGTGCAACACAACCTGGTATCCGATATTGCCGGCATGGCGGACCATACCGACACCAACCTGGTCAATGCCTGGGGCATCGCCCACTCGCCAGCGGGTCCCTGGTGGGTGAACGCCAACGGCGCCGGGTTGGCGATCGTCTACACGAGCGGCGGCGCGCTGTTTCCGGCGGTGAACCCCGTCATGATCCCCGCGCCCGGAGGAGGCGCCGGGGCGCCCACGGGAATCGTCTTCAACGGATCGATGGATTTTCAACTTGCTCCGGTCATGCCGGCGATGTTCCTGTTTGTTACGGAGGATGGTACAGTCCTGGGGTGGAATCCCATGGTAAACGCGCATCAGGCGGTTATTAAGGTGAACAATTCACCCGCCGCCGTCTACAAGGGCGCGACTCTCGGCCGGATGGGCGGGCACCTCGTGCTCTATGTGGCGAACTTTCGGGGCGGCACCGTGGATGCGTTCGACACCAATTTCAATTCCATAACATTGCCGTCCGGCGCATTCCACGACGGCAATATTCCCGCCGGCTTTGCCCCGTTTAACGTCCAGAACATCGACGGCTCGATCTTCGTGACGTACGCCAAACAGGATGCTCTAAAGCACGACGACGTGCCGGGCCCCGGTCTGGGCTACGTCGATCAGTTTACACCGGAGGGCCGGCTGGTCAATCGCCTGCAGCATGGCGATTGGCTGAACTCGCCCTGGGGTGTAGTCAAGGCTCCCGGCAACTTCGGGAAGTTGAGCCAACGCCTGCTGGTCGGCAACTTTGGCAGCGGTCAGATAGCGGCATTCAACGCGGAGTCGGGTAAGTTCCAGAGCATGATGAATGACCCCAATGGCAAGCCCGTTACCATCGACGGCCTCTGGGGGCTGAATTTCGGTAATGGATTTGACGCCGGTGCCGCCAACGTTTTGTTCTTCGCTGCCGGGATCCAGGGCGAGTCGCATGGCCTGTTCGGGACCCTCGCTCCGGCAACGAGTGGTGACGGTGACGACGGCGATGGGGAACAAGGGCACGGGCACCACCAGTGAAGTTGGCTGCCAGCAACGCCGGCGGTCTCAGCCCGCCAGCGCCGCCCAAAACAACAGTAGCGCGGACGGCAGGAGTCACAAAAAAGGAAAAGGTTCCAAGTGACCTGATTTCCAGCCCTGTTCACCACCGGCATGCACGGCACTGAACATCGCAATCAGGAGCGCCGGACGCCTCGCCTCTCGGCTCCCCGATAACCGTTTTCCCCAGCTACCGGATCAATGCTTCAAGACGCGCCGCAGCCTTCTCTCCTGCTCGGGGCCGGATGCTCGTAACGGCCTTTCGCTCGCCCGCAACGGCTGCTCCTCTCGAAGCCTCCATTCCGAGGTCAACGTTCCTGGCCTGCTACTTCGCTTCCAGCTCGCCGCCTCCTCTGCCCGTTCGGCCTTTCTGCTCTGCTACCCAAACCGGTTAGCCCCGGCCTGGGCCGCTTCAATGCTTCTGGCCCGTTGCAGTCCCCGCGACTCGCTCGACTGACCGCGCCTCCAACCTCCACTCCCCTTGGGGACTTTTACCTCCCGCCGGATCAAAGCGTTCAACTGGATTTGCTGCCTGTCGGCCCGCCTTCCGAATCCGCCCGATTTCCCTTCGCTCCCCGCAGCCGCTTTCTATTGCTAGTGTTTCAGCTACGGATCAACGTTCCGGGTCCGTTACGTTTCCGGAGGCCTGCTGTTCCTCAAACCTCTTGGAACCTTCCCCACTATGCTCCCCAAAACCCTCTTCGTCAATACCCTTCGGCTGAGAAAAGCGCGTTTTTCCTCAGTATTTATTTCATTTGTTTCTAGGCTGTTACAGATCGACCCAGGTGAATCCATTGTGGATAAAACGGCTGTGGGAATTCCTGTTTTTGCGATACTGGAGGCTAAATGCGGAGGCTCATCATCCGGCCCGGGGCCATCGGCGATTTCATCGTTTCTTTACCCGCGTTGGAGTGTCTGAAAGCCGACACTCTCGAGATTTGGGTGGCTTCTCCGAATCTTCCGCTGGTGCGGTTCGCGGACCGGGTACGCTCAATTGCATCCACCAGACTGGACCTTCTAGCCGTCACAGAACCGCCTTCGAGTCTGGTGGAGGACCTGGGAGGGTTCGACTCCATCGTGTCGTGGTACGGCGCGAACCGGCCCGAATTCCGCGATCTGGTCCGCGCCCTGAATCTCCCGTTTACCTTCTTCGGGGCGCTGCCGGCCGGGGACTCGACCGTTCATGCGGCCGATTTCTATCTGGCGCAGGTGCGGTCCATCGCGGACTGCGCCAGCGACGGAATCCCGCGCATCCGCTGCCAGGTCACCCGCGAGGACTTCGCCGTGTTCCACCCGTTCTCCGGCAGCCCGAAAAAGAACTGGCCGCTGGCAAAATTTCAAGAACTGGCCCGCCAACTGGAGCGCACCATGCCGGTTCGCTGGTGTGCCGGCCCCGAAGATCCGCCCCTCCCCGGCTCGGTTCGCATCCACGACCTCTACGATCTGGCCCGCTGGCTGGCTCGCGCGCGCCTGTACATCGGGAATGACTCGGGCATTACACATCTGGCGGCCGCCGTGGGCACTCCGGTGCTGGCCCTGTTCGGGCCGACGAATCCCGAGGTGTGGGCGCCGCGCGGTCCTCATGTGCGGGTGGGGCGATGGTAGGTGGTTAGTTAGCAGGATGGAGCGCCGCGCGCTCTTGGACAGGCGGAACCGCCTGTCCCACCTACCACCAATCTAATGTTATCCGCCGTATTCGTCGTGGCGGCGCACCCAGAAGGGTCCACGGCCACCCTCATCCCGGCCCTTGGGCGCCAGGTCAAGGTAGTGATAGTGGATGTTCAGCTTGTCGTTTCCCCGGTCGTAACACGAGTAAGTGTGAAAAACGGCGCCGTTTTCGTCCTTATAGAATACGCTGTGTCCCTCCCGCTCGGGAGCTTTTGGATCCTGGATGGCGAAGTTGTAGAAGGCCCGCTTGCCGGCAAATTCTTCCGGCGTGAAAGACACGTGGTAGTCGAAATTGAAATCGGTATCGTACGATGAGACCCACTTGAAATTCCAGCCCATCCGCTTCTGATATGCCGCCAACTTGCTGTAAGGCGCCCGGGACACAACGATCATGGTCACATCGCGTTGCTTCAGGTGCACGCCGATCCCGTTGAAACCATCGGCCCGCAACGAGCAATGCGGGCATCCCGCCTCACTCCTCGGGTCAAACATGAAGTGATACACGATCAACTGGCTTCTCCCGTCAAAAAGCACCGGCAGAGTCTGTTTGCCACCCGGCCCATCGAAAATATACTCTTTGTCCACGGCCACCCACGGAAGTTCGCGCCGCTGCCGGCTCAACTCGTCCCCCAGCCGCGTGAACTCCTTTTCCTTCGTGAGGAACGCCGTTCGCGCAGAGAGCCACTCCTCGCGTGAAACCACCGGGTGGCCCTTGATAACAACGTTGCCATCGTTTTTCATGATCCTCAGGTCCTCCTCTGAATGAATTGTTCCAGGCGGCTGACAATCTGGCTCCAACCGCCCCGGTACTGATCCGTAACTTCTCTTCTTGGAATCTCCTGGTGTGTCAGCACGAGTTCACTCTCATGTGCAGTTACCTCGAAGAACTCCACCGTCACCAGTGTCGGGCGTAAGTCGGCTGACTTCGCAATCCAGGTGAACGCCAGCTTCGAAGGCCGATCGATGATGGTGAATTCACCCCGGTGTTCGAACGCCTCGGTGGGGCCGCGCATGATAATGAGCAAAGCTCCCCCGACGCGCAGGTCCATTTGCACATCGGCGGACACGATATTTCCGGGACACATCCACTCCCGCATACCCTCCGGGTCGGTCCACGCGTCAAACAGCTCTTCCCGCGTGGCGCGGATCCGTCTGCGGATCACCACTGGGCCGGCCCCGCTGGCCGTCATTGGCGGCGCCTCCGTTTTCGGGCGATATGACGTTCGAGAGCATCCAGCCTCCGTTCCCAGAAGTTTTGCACTTCCCTCATCCACGCGGAGGCTTCTGCAAGAGGCTGGCCGTCCAGGCGGCAGACGTGATCCCGTCCCGTGATTTCGCGCCGGATCAGGCCGGCCCGTTCGAGTACGATCAAATGCTTTGAGACGGCGTTCAACGACACGGGGAATTTTTTGGCGATGTCCGTCACTCGGGCCGGACTGGATCCCAACTGTTGGAGGATGGCTCTCCTCGTCGGATCGGCGAGCGCGCCGAACACGCTGTCGAGGAGCGGGGGACTGCATTCAACCATGTGGTTGAGGATACGATATGGCTGACTTGGCTGTCAACGATGCCATCGGCCATCGATGCTATCGGCACCACGCCTCATGGACTGCGGTCTATTCCAGGATTCGCCGCGCGAGCTCCTCCGGCCGGTTCCAGACCATCCAATGTTCGGCGCCAGGAACGATCTCGCACCGCGACCCGGGGATTAACCGTTGCAGACGCTCGGCATGAGCCGGTCGAAAGTGCCGGTCGTGTTCCGCCCAGAGCAGCAACGTCGGGCAGGTGATCCGGCCATAGATCTCCGGCAACCTGGGAAGAGTGCCCTGGTAACCAGCGCACAGGCGAGCCACAAAACTCCGGACCTCCCGGGTCCGGAAGCTCGTCCAGAAGTCCCGGCGCAGTTCCGCCGGCAGCCGGCTGCCTGGCGGCAGAAAGGTGCGTAGCGCCCGTTCGAACACCAGCCGGGGCATCCGGCGCAGAAGCACCCGGTTCCACGCGAAGCGGCGCAGGATGGCGATCTCCCAGGAAGTCTTCTCATCCCACAGCACCAGCGAGTTCAGCACTACCAGGCCGCGCACTCGATCCGCATGTCGCGCCGCAAAGGCGAGGGCCGGCTGTCCGCCCATGTCGATGCCGATGGGCGTTGCGCCCTCGATCCTCCACGCGTCCAACAACTCCAGAAGGCGGTCCGCCATATGGACCGGGGTGACGCCGCCGGGCCATCCCTCGCTGTAACCCATGCCCGGCCAGTCGAAGGCGATGACTTCGAAGCGTTGGGCCAGGCGCCGCGGGCGGATAGACCGCCCCTTGGCGACAAGGGAGGATGGAACGTTCTTCGGGACCGCTGGCTGCAGAGTCCGACATGACGGACAAACCGTCACCTCGGATTTGTAAGCGCTGCGGCCTCGACCAGGAGCAATACGGCGTAAAATGCCGTCACGGCCGATCGCCCAGAGCGGTGTTCGTATATCGCGGTGTATACTCGCCCAGAAGGAGGCTCGACGTTAGGTGAAACGAATTGCAATGGTCGGCCTGCTCATGACAGGCATGCTAATCAGCGCGTTCGCCCAGATCGAGCTGTCGAAGCTGATTACTGGGAACCAGACCAGCCCGGAGGCAATCGCCGCCATACATTACGGCTCCGAAGGAAAGTTGATCTGGATTTTCTACCACGCACCCTCCGTAAAGAGATCCCAAGACCAAAGAGAAAAGGCATATATTTAACGGCCCAAGTGCGCTCCAGGCTGACGGGACCATCTGGCGACTGGGTGCTGATTACGCGACTGTCCTGCATACTGACGCCGATCTGGACATCGGAGGACTGGCGGTGCCCAAAGGCGCTCTACATCGATCTTGACAAGGGCAACTGGAAGCTGATCGTCAACAAGCAACTGATGGACGCGCGACGCGGACGGCCGCAGTGGGGCATCGCCGACGCCAGAGGGGGCACGACGGACGACCCGGCCAACGAATTGGGCCGCACTGCTTTGACGATGGGCAAACCGGCCGTCTGTAAGTGAAACCTGTGAGTACGCCTCCGAAAACGAGGAGGCTGTCACGGTAATGCACCGCATGTTGCGGCACTCATGTAGACATTGACGATGAAGTCGTGGGGTGCGGCCTGTGCGGGCAACTGGCATCCACTGGATGTTCTCCAGCGTATCGGCTCCGCTGCGCTTTAGCGGGACGATGTGATCCACCACGTAGGCGGGGCATGCGCCTGTCGATCTACCGATGGCAGGGCATGGATGAGATGCCTGGAACGCCTTCCTGGCCGCCGGGTCACGTTTGATTCTGCTGTTGGCATCCCGTTCAGGAGTCGCGGCATTTCGTTGCCGGCGAAAGTATTCCGCAGTTACCACAAAAAACGATGGCCTGCCCCACGGGGCGCCGCAGTCCGAATCGTGAACCAGGCCGATTGCACCTGCCCAGCGCCGTTTACGTGAATCACAAACCCGCCCGCGACCGCCTGCACCTCCGACGACGGAAGATCCGCAAACACGTTGCCCGCACCATCGAGCGCTGAGACCGTGATGTTGGTGGCGTGCGTGTGCAACGTGATCCAGGCCTCCACGCGCTCGATGTAAGTAGGCTGCCAGCCGCTGTTCATCTCGCCGGATGGCTTCGTCGGATTGGGTGAGTTCGTCGGGTCGAGCGTCCACCAGTCGATGGTCCCGCGATAGTTCACCAGGTTCTGAGGCTGCACGGATGCGGCGTTGGGCTGCCGATTGCCGAGCGCTGGAAGCGAGCGCAGCGAGTATCCGGGAATGGAGAGGAGCATCGATCTCGAGGAGGCGAGCGGCGCCCGATCGGGCGGCGTCAACAGCACCGCGGCCGCCGGTCCCGCGACTTGAACATCGATTGGCCCCGCGGTTGTTTTGGCCGTTCCCAGGCGTCCCAAAACGGCCGCCGCGCGTGGAGCGTTCACCACGAGCTGCCTCGTGGTGGTGTCGAACGACAGTTGGCTGGTATCGGAATCGAACGGAGGTTTGGGCGAATCGCCGGCGCCGCCTTCACCAACTCCACTCTGCGGGTGTAGGCAGTCTCGCGCGGTATGCCCGCCTGTTTTACCACCCAGGTGCTGGGCGATTGCGCCGATTCCGCCGCTTGCAGGCGCTCGGCCGCGCTGATCGGCACGCTCACGGCAGCGCCGCCCGCATCCACCGCGCCGGTGCGGAAGATCCACGCTGCCTGGCCGACGTTCGGGAACTTGGTCCAGTCGCCGTTGATGTTGAAGCCGTTGGGTACGCCATCATCCCAGTTGCGCCCGTGCGAGTAGGCGAAGTGCATGATTGCGTCCCAGTCTTGAAAGGCAGCGAAAGCAGCCAGTGACGGATCGATCTCCGCGCCGTGCGTATTGGGCCAGGGCTGATTGTATTCGCTGACGGTATAGGGCCGGCCGGCCTCGCGCGACCACGCCATGTCGAGGAACGACGACCACCCGCTGTCACTCGCGGAGGCGTCGCGGATGCGCCAATCGAAGCCGTCCCAGGCGGTGTTGGGGAATGCGTAATGATCGACGTAGAAATGGTTGTCCTGATAGTCCAGGCCATCCTGCGAGTCGAGGAGTCCGAGGCTGCCATAGCCCATCTGAGTGCCGGTGATGGGGACCAGCGGGTCGGTCGCAACACGGACGGTGTCGCGCATGGCGTTCACGAACGCCCGATCGGTGGCGATGAGGAAGGAAACGTAATCGGCGAGGCGCGCGGCCGTCGCGCCCTCGTTGGGTCCGAGCAGGCTGATATTCGCCGCTTCAATGGACTCGCCGGCGGCCAGGCTGCGCTGTCCCGCCTGGACCAGGCTCATGTTGCGCGCGTAGACGTTGCCCGGCGCGTACTCCACGTCGAGCGAGACGCGCCCGCTGTCCAGAATATCGAACGACGGCGTCAGGGCGAGGGTAAACGTCTGCCACTGGTTCGTAAGCTGGATGGCCGGCGAGGAGAAGCCATCCCACGGGCCGACATCGCGCATAAATTGCGTCGGCGTCGTCACGCTCTGGCCGGCGGCCACGTCGGCCTTGGCGTCGAAGGTCCACACATAGCGGACTCCGGACGTGAGGTGGAAGCCCGTCTGCTTCAGAAACAACCAGCCGCTGCCCGTACCAGGTTGCACCTGCGCGGTCGGGAGGCCGTCCGTCTGGATCATGGTGAGCGTTGCCACTTTGCCGTGCCCTGTTCGAGCGTCCACTTGCCGTTGAGAATGTTCGGACCGTCGGCCGTCCCCGTGCCCCAGGCCGAAAGCAGCGCGTCCGTGGTACGGTACTTCGTGCCAAGCCACTGGTTCCACTGCGTCTGGAGGGCAGCGCGGTATTCGCCGGCGAGGACTGGGTCGAGCTGGCCGCTCTGCCAGGCCTGAAGGAGGGAGCTCTCGTTGTTGATCTCGACCACGGCGAGCACGGGATCGTTCTGCAATTGCAGGCGCGCGATCAACTGCTGGGCATAGCGCTGCTCGAGTTGCACCATGCCCGGATAGAAGATGTTGAGCGGCTTGCTCTGGGTGGGGATCGGCATGCCGGGCAGCGACGGCACCTGGTCAACCGTGGGCCGGAATTGATAGCCCACATGAAGATTGAGATCGGCGTAAATGCCTTCGGCCGATAAGGCGCTGAGAAAATCGCGCAGGCGCTGGACGCTGATGTCGTTGAAGGTGGGATACGGGCGATCGACGAGGATGCTGTCGGCGTTGGAGGGATTGGCGGCGGGGTCGGGGGTCGAATCCATGTGGTGCAGGCGGACCAGGTTGACGCCCAGGCGGCGCAGGCGGCGGGCGATGCGTGTGGCGTCGTCTTGGGTAGGGAAGTTGGCGCCGAAGGCCAGGTTCATGCCGAAGAAGCGGACGCGCTGGCCGGCTGCGGTGTAGAAGTGGCCGTTCTTTACCAGGATGCCGTCGGCGGCCGTGAGGGGGTGGTTGAGGTAGCTGAAATCGGGGGCGCCATGGAGGTTGTCCTGGTCGATCGAAAAGGGGAAGACGGTTTGGGCGCGGAGACCGGCGCTGGTCAGGAGGAGCGCAACCGCTACTGCGAGACGGGAGGTCAGAGACTGCATGGGAGCTATCCACGTTGTATCACGGGGATGGGTTAGGGGCAGGGGCTGGGAAAATCGAAACAGTTTTATGGGGCTGCGCGAAGGCCAGGAGCCCCGAGACGTGTCGCGGGAGACCTGAACCGGGCAGACGAACAAAAAGCGAAATATGATAATCTACTCGCGTGAAGCGGTGCCGGGTGTCGTGCAGGGATTCGGACGGTATTGAGTTTTAACGAGCAACGGACTGAGTTTCGGCTTCGGAGGCCATTTTCCGGCAACCCCACTTTCCTGGAATTTGAGGCCAGGGCGCGGCGTTGACGCTTCGGTGAATATTGCGGCGTCAGGGAGGATCTGACCACCGGTAGCCCCGTCACCTTCCGGATGCGGCGTCTTCCGCCCCACAACGCGCGTCTGGTGTTGCGACGCTCGGCCTTCGCGTCTACTGCGGCAAACGCATCGGCGGGCAGCACAGAGCCCGCTGCTGTGGAACAGCCGTCGAGCCCGGATCCGCCCTATCGCTGATGTGCGCCGTGTTCTCGCAAAGGTTAACAGGAATTAGGGGCGCGGTACCGACACTGACGGCGAACCTGCTGTCTTCCGGGAACGCGCGGTGCACCTCAGCGAGGCCCTATCATCGCTCGCGATCTCGAGTATGCCTCCCAGGACCAGCGCTGGCGCCCTAACGTTCTTCGGTTGCGGTCTTGGCTTGATCCAGAACATTTCCCTCCAGGCGCACCAACTTCAATTCCCCCGGACCGGTCGACAGGAACGTCTGCGTCCCGGGCGCCGCCTTGCTGTTGCGGAGGACCGCCCCCGGAGTTCGCGTCAGCCGGAGGACTGGCGAAAGCCCAGCCGTCCTGCTCGTGACGCCCTCGAGTTCGAGGTTAGAGGCGCTCTCGATCGCGAAGGCGGGTCCGCTGTCGACATTCACCTCGACGTGCCGCAGCGCAAGCGCGTCGGTGTGACGCGCGGTGAGCCCAGCCTTGCCAAAGGCGACGACGTCGATCAAGCGGAGCCCCGTGATGGGCATCTCGGGTAGGCCATCGATATCAACCACCTTCTTTGCGCCGTTGATGGTCACGTTGCTCACCGCGATGTTCCGGAAGGTGGGTGTTCGCTCGGTGACGGGCTCCACCGTCGATGCGGTCTCGCCGCCCATGACGTAATAGCTCGTGACGACGATTCCGACGCCGACGTTTTGCATGGTCCAGGTGTCAAAGTGGGCGGCTTCCACGACACCTCCCCGGCCGCGGCGGCTCTTGATTCGGATGCCGTTCTCGGTGTCGACGGCGGTGATGTTGCTGGCAACTACATTGCGAATGCTTCCGGCGGTCTCGCTGCCGATCACGACGGCGCCGTGGGCATGGTGCACGGTGCAGTTGGTAATGGCGACATGCTCCGTCGGGCGGTTCACCCGCCTGCCGTCGGCGTCCTTCCCGGCCTTAAGCACGATTACCGTCGTCGCCCGTGTCGACATAGCTGTCGGAAATGCGAACGAAGCGGCTCGAGTCCACTACGATGCCGTTCGCATGCGGACCCGGGTAGCTTTGAATCATGACATTGTGCACTGTGGCGTTCTCCGCATACAGCAAGTGCACCACGAACATGGGAGCGCCGACGATCCTCACCCCTTCTACCAGGACGTTCTTCGCATTCATGAAGCAGATGAAGGACGGACGCAGTTCCGCCGCTGCCTGGCGGTACTCTTCGTCGGAGACCGGCTGCCGGGCTTCCAGCGCTTTCAGCAGGTGATCCCAACGCGGACCGTTGGCGCTGCCCGACTCGTCGCCATGGGTCGAGACCGCGCCCCTGCGCGCTTTCAAATAATCCTCGTACGCCGCCGGATACGCCCTTCGCCATGCTTCATAGTCGGCGGTAGTGAGAACACCCCGCCCGGTCACGGTTACATTCTCCACGTCGTGGCCGCCGACCAGCGGCATCGGAGCGAGTGTTTCCACGCCCAGGTATCTGCTCTTGACGAACGGCAGGGCCGCGACAGGAAACTCGATGGTCGCCCCGGCGTCGACCTCCAGCGTCATGTTGCTGAACAACTCGATTGGCCCGGAATGATACTTCCCGGGAGGCACATAGATCGTGCCGCCGCCGGCGGCTTTCGCCGCCTGGATGGCTTGGCGGAAGGCATTGGTCGCAGGCGCGGAGCCATCGTTCTTCGCGCCGAAATCGACGATGTTGAAGAGTTGCCGCCCCGAACCCAGCGCGGCGTTGAGCGTGCCGGTAAGGGCAATGATGCTGAGCAGTCGATGCAACATTAGATCCACGATCTTGGCGCTGCCGGAGCTACTTGGCGCGCGGCGCGGTCTCGGCTTCTGTCGCCGGCTCCGCCAACGTCCAGAAGTTGGCCTGTTTTTCCACAGTCGGTTGAGAGCTCCCAACGAGGACGTTGCCTGCGAGGACGATGCTCCTCAACTCGCCGGGCCCGGTCGAGAGAAACGTGCCCGTCCCCCGAAACGCGCGGCTGGCCCGAACGACAGCGCCGGGCGTCCGGTCCAGCCGCACCACCGGCGCGTGCGCGATGGGCTTTCGCGTCGACACGTTATCGAGTTCCAACTCGGCCGAATCGCGGACGAGAAACGCCGGGCCACTTTCCACATTGACCTGAACGTGATGTAGTTCCATCGCCTCGGTGTCTCTGGCTTTGATCCCCGTCTGGCCCGAAGCAACCACGTTAGAGATGCGCAGGCCGGAAATTCGCATTTCCGGCAGCCCTTCAATGTTCGCGACCACGCGCGCGCCCCGGATGGACATATTGCTGATCGCGATGTCACGGAACACGGGTGTCCGGTTGGACAGCGGCTCCGGAGCGTCCCGCCGCACCTCGCCCTCCATGAGGTAGTAGGTCGTGATGTTGATCCCCTGGCCGACGTCTTCCATGACCCAATTGTCGAAGCGGACGTTCTCGATGCCGCCGCCGCGCCCCCGCCGGCTCTTCAGCCGCACGCCCATTTGCGTTCCCGAACAGGTGAAGTTGGTGGCGACTAGATTTCGGATCCATCCGGAAGTCTCGCTCCCGATCGTGACGGCCCCATGCGCGCGATGCACGGTGCATCCGGTGATCGAGATGTTTTCACTGGGCCGGTTCACCCGCAGCCCGTCGGCGTCTTTGCCTGCCTTAATCACGATCCCGTCGTCGCCGGTGTCGATGTAGCAATTGGAGATACGCACATTGCGGCTCGAGTCGACGGCGATACCGTCCGTGTGGACGCCGGGGTAGGTCTCGATGATGACGTCCCGCACGACGACGTTATCGGAGTAGAGAAGGTGGATCGTCCACATCGGCGACCCGGTGAAGCGGATGCCCTCGATGAGGACGTTCTTGCTGTCCATCGTCCGCACGAAAGAGGGACGCAGCTCCAGGGCGGCGGCAAGGTACGCTTCCCGCGGCGCGGGTGTCTTGACCTCAAGGAGTTCCAGTAGCCGTTGCCAGCCGGGCCCGTTCGCGCTGCCGGGGTCCGACCCGGACGCCTTCTGGTGAGGCATCAGCTTCATCCACTCCGTATTGTCGCTGGCCAGCACGCCGCGTCCGGTGATCGCGACGTTTTCCAGGTTCCGGCCGCCGATCAGCGGCACGGGAGTGAGGGCCTCGATGCTCTGATGCCGCCCCTCCGTGAAGGGCAGTCGCGCGGCGGGAAAGCGCACCACGGCGCCGGCGTCCATGTGCAGGGTAAGGTTGCTCACCAACTCGATCGGACCGCTGACGTACATGCCGGCGGGGATGATCACGGTGCCGCCGCCTGCGGATTTGGCCGCCTGTATGGCGGACCGAATCGCTTCGGTGGCAGGCGCCGACGCGTCGTCCCGCGCCCCGTAATCGAGCACGTTGAAGAACGGGCCGGCGGTCCAGGCGGGCACGGCGGCAAGGAGCGTAAGCACAAACAAGCGTTGCATTTTAGGCTCGACGTAATGATAATCAGTTAAACGATATAAAGGAAGCGCCGGGTTCGATTCCCGTTAGTTAGCGCCACCGCCAAGCCAATTATTTGCTGGCAACGCGCTAGCCGCACTGGCCTACCACCTCGAAACGCCTCTCGGTACCTGGCTGGAAGATCACCGTATCGTTATGAACCCCGCCCAGCGCGGCTGGCCGGCCATTCACCGTGGCGCTTTTCACGGCGCTCGCAAGAGGCATGCGGAGTTTCACGTGTAACTCTTTGGGCGACGCGGTTCGAGGCAGTTCTACTGTCGCGATCACGCTCTTTGAGGCGGGTTTCGCAGTGAGAGTGAAATGCACCCGGCCCCAACGGGTGGGCGCCTGATCGATCTTGATGGTCTGGCCCGAAGCTACCCATTCGCGCGGCAGGCCCTTGCCGAAGTAGAGGCGGTCCTCGTCGGAATCTTCCAGCACCAGCATCCAGCGGACTACGATGGGAATCGTCTGCTGCGCGGGGATACAGAATGTCGCGGTGCCGCCGTTGATGCCGGCCACTTCGCCGGCGGTCCAACTGCCGGGGGTGTGGTCGTGAAAGCGATGCGAATAGAGGAACAGCAGGTATTCTTCGATGCGGTCGAGACGCAGCAGCATGGCCGCATAGCCATAAGCGATGAAGCCCAGCACCGCGCGACTGCCTCCCACATTGGCCAGGACGCCGATGGTGGTGGCGCCGTAGTTGCCCATGGTCTCCACCACCTGGTTGGCGAGAGGGTGCGGCAGCACATCGGCCATCACCAGCTCCGCGTAGGGACGGTGGGGCCACTGCTGCGGGCTGGGACGCTCCAGCCGCATGGCTTCCTTGAAGGTCAACCTGGATCCCGGCAGCAGCGGGACATAAGGCGGATTGCGGTCGGCGAGCGTCCACTTCTCCATGCTCTTGATGGTGGTCTCCTGGAGCGTGTTGGCGCGCTTGAGCCAATCCTGCGCCAGTTTGGGATTCATACCGGACCAGGCGCGGCTCAGGTCCTTCAACCCGCGCGCGGCGAAGGCGCTGTTGGCGTAGTACGGCTGCCACCAGGTTTCGGGCCTGGGCGCCAGGCAGGCGTCGGATTCGCTCCATCCGTGGATGAGGCCGTGGCCGGGCGCGTCCTCAGGCAGCTTCAGGCTCTCGTCGTGCATGGCGAGCAGCATGGCGGCGGTGGCTTCGATCTTGCCGCGATGCTTCTGGATGAGAGCGGTGTCGTGTGTGTAGTTGAGGTAGCGGGCAATCAGCGACAGGGTCAGGCCGAACTGCGCGGTCTCCGGGCCGCGCATGTTGATCATGCCTTTCGCGTCAGTGAAGTCGGTGAGGTAGTTATCGAGGATGGCCTTACAGGGCTCGAAGCGGCCCAGCTCCAGGTTGGTGTAGACCGAGGCCGTGAAGATGTCCTGGAAGCCGTCGTACTCTGAACCGTAGTAATCGCGGTCCACCGCGCCGTACTTGGGGTACACGCCGCCGGGACGGACCATGATCTCCTTGGCTACGGCGTAGCGCATCATGTCCACCCAGACTTTGTCGGGGAGCTCGGCGAGAACCACGTCGCTGAGCTGCTTGTCCCAATAGTTGGCGAAGACCAGGAGGGCGCGGTAGAACTCTTCCGGCTTGGGGTCCTGGCGCGTGGGTGGGAAGGCGGGATAGGAGTAGCCGTAGACCACCTTGGTGACTTTGCCGTTTTCAATGCGCGCGGTGCGATGCCAGGTCTGGACGATGAATTTGTCGCGGGCCTCCACATCGCCGAAGACGATGGCCTCGATATAGGCCGTGTCGGAGAGCGGGAAGACCTTATGGACGGCGGGCATCCAGCCGCCCAGCAAGCCTTCCCAGCGCTTCTGCATCACGGCGCCGGTGAGCTCGGGGAAGTATTGGTTGGGATGGTAGGTGCGGGTGTTGCCGCCGGCATAGACCGGCATGGTGTCGTAGCATTCCCGGGTGCCGACGAAGGTGTTCCAGGAGCGCACGCCGCCTGCGCCCGCGGCGAAACCTCCTTGGGGCGGGCCGGCCGCGTTCGCGGCTTGCGGTGGTGGGCTGCCAAGGGGTGGAGCGGCGTCACGCACCTGGATCGGGTCTGGGTCGCCGTGTTCGAGCAGCTTGTTGGCCAGGAGGTCGGGGCCGGAAGCGCTGATGTCCTCCATCTTCAGGCCGAGATGCGGGACCTCGGCCTGGGTGAACGTGGCTTCGGTCCGCTTGCCCATCACGCGCGCGGTTCCGCGCTCGGGGACGAAGGTGATGGAGCCATCGCGCTTGCTGAGGTCTTCGTAGGCCTTCCAGTTCACCGCGTTGAGCTTGAATTCGCAGAGGAAGGTCTGGCCGGTGATATCGATGTCGGCGGGCGGGGCGGGGGCGGGCGGCTCCGCCGCCTTGACAGGCCGAAGCGCCTGTCCCACTGCGGTGGTCACCGCGACGCGCTGCAAAAAGCGTCTTCGATCCATAGCTCTCCCCTACTTCTTTTTAGGCGGGGGGTTCATCTTGAATGCCCGGCCGTTCACCAGGAACTTGTAGACCGTCGTCGTGCGGTATGTCTGCCCTGGCTTGAGCACCGTCGACGGGAAACTCGGCTTGTTGGGCGAATCGGGATAATGCTGCGTCTCCAGGCAGAAGGCGGCGCGCAGGCCGTACACCTTGCCGCCCTTGCCTTTCAGTGTGCCATCCAGGAAGTTGCCCGTGTAGAATTGAATGCCGGGTTCCGTGGTACTCACTTCCATGACGCGGCCGGTGGTGGGCTCTTCCACCCGTGCCGCCAGGCTCAGCCCGGTGCCTTTGCGGTTCAGCACCCAGTTGTGGTCGTAGCCTTTGCCGAGTTTCAGTTGCTCGTCGTTCTGTTCGATGCGTGACCCGATGGGCGTGGGTTTGCGGAAATCGAAGGGCGTGCCGTCCACGGGGCGGAGCTCGCCCGTGGGGATCAATCCCGCATCCACCGGTGTGAACGTGTCGGCGTTCAGCATCATCAGGTGCCCCAGGTTGTCTCCCAGCCCCGCACCCTTCAGATTGAAATAGGAGTGATTGGTGAGGTTGACCACCGTGTCCTTGTCAGTGGTGGCCGAGTAGTCGATCTTGAGCTCGTTGGCATCGGTAAGGTGATAGACCACGGTCACGCTCAGGTTCCCGGGAAAGCCTTCTTCGCCGTCTTTGCTCAGGTAGGTCAGTTCCAGCCCGCCATCCCGCAATTCGCGCGGGGTCCACACTCGCTTGTCGAATCCGCGCAGTCCGCCGTGCAGTGTGTTCTCGCCGTCATTCTTCGGCAGAGTGTACTCTTTGCCGTTCAGCGTGAACTTCGCGTGGCCGATGCGGTTCCCGTAGCGGCCAATCAAGGCGCCAAAGTACGGCTCGGGAGCCAGGTAGCCCTCCAAGGAATCGAATCCCAGCACTACGTCGCCCTTGGCGCCCGTGCGGTCCGGCGTCTTGAGCGAGACGACTGTGCCGCCATAGTTCATGATTCGGGCTTCCACACCGTGAGCGTTGGTAAGGGTGAAAATCTGAATGATTGTACCGTCGGGCATCTTGCCGAAATCGGCGTGGGAAATCTTCGTCGCGGCATGCATAGTGACGGCGCCGGCGATGAACAGAATCGCGGCCGCAGATGAGAGCGCTAACATCAATAGGTTCGCCTCCAGGCGACTGCCATTGTATAACGAATGCGGGGAGTGGGGTGGACCCCGGGTCACTGTAATACAATGGAAAAGCCATGAAAGCGATTGCAGCCCTTGTCGGCATTACGGTGCTCTCGACGTGCCAACCCGCGCCCGCGCAAACGCGCGACTACCCGGTGAAGCCGGTTCCCTTCACCGCCGTCCATGTGAACGACGGATTCTGGGCGCCGCGCATCGAGACCAACCGCGCCGTCACCATTCCCTTCGCGTTTCAGAAAGACGAAGAGACCGGACGCGTCGACAACTTCATCCGTGCAGCTAAGGCGCTTCACGGCGAGCCCTTCGAGAACCACAGGTATCCGCCTTATCCCTTCGACGACACCGACGTCTACAAAGTGATCGAGGGCGCATCCTACACGCTCAGCGTTCACCCCGATCCTAAGCTCGAGGCCTACATCGACGGCCTGATCCAGAAGATCGCAGCGGCGCAGGAGCCGGATGGGTACCTCTACACCGCCCGCACCATCGATCCGCTGCATCCGCACCCGTGGTCGGGCAACGAGCGCTGGATTCTCGAAGGCGTGAACAGCCACGAACTGTACGATCTCGGTCACCTCTACGAAGCGGCGGTGGCGCACTACCAGGCCACCGGCAAGCGCACGCTTCTCGACATCGCGCTGCGCACCGCGAATCTGCTCGACCAGACCTTCGGTCCCGGCAAGCGCGCCATCTGGCCCGGCCACCAGATCGTGGAAATGGGGCTCGCCAAGCTCTACCGCGTCACCAGCGATCCGCGTTATCTCAACCTGGCCAAGTTCATGCTCGATTCGCGCGGTCCCGACAGCCAGGAGCAAGGCGCCGGCAACCCTTACGTTCAGGCGCAGCAGAAGGTGGTGGATCAGACCGAAGCCGTTTCCGGAGGACACGCGGTTCGCGCCATGTACATGTACTCCGGAATGGCGGATGTCGCGGCGCTCACGGGCGATGCGGCATACGTAAACGCTCTCGACAAGATCTGGGAAAACGTGGCCGGCAAGAAACTGCATGTCACCGGCGGGGTGGGCGCCCGCGCCGCTGGTGAAGCCTTCGGCAACGACTACGAACTGCCCAACATGAGCGCCTACAACGAAACCTGCGCGGCGGTCGGCAACGACTATTGGAACCAACGCCTGTTCCTGCTGCATGCCGATTCCAGGTACATCGACGTCATGGAGCGGACCCTCTACAACGGCCTGATCTCCGGCGTAGCGCTCGACGGCAAAACCTTCTTCTATCAGAACCCGCTCGAGGCAACCGGCCTGGCGGGCAAGGACCAGCGCAGCCCGTGGTTCGGCGTGGCCTGCTGCCCCGGGAACATCACGCGATTCATGGCTTCCGTACCGGGCTACGTCTATGCGCAGCGCAACGACGCCTTGTGGGTGAACCTCTATATGGGCAGCACCGCGGACATCAAGATGGACAACGGGCGCACGGTGAAGATGGTGCAGGATACCCGCTACCCGTGGGACGGAGCGGTGAAGATGGCGGTGAATCCCGACCAGGCCGCCGCCATGACCATCAACGTGCGCATTCCGGGATGGGCGCGCAACGAACCGATCGCGAGCGACCTCTACCGTTTTGCCGACAAGAATTCCGAAGCGGTGGTCCTCAAGGTCAATGGCAAGGCCGTCCCGGTGAAGCTCGACAAGGGCTACGTCGCGCTGGCCCGAACATGGAAAGCGGGCGACACCATCGAACTGGGCCTCCCCATGCCGATCCGGCGCGTGTTGGCGAACGACCGGGTTTCGGATGACCGCGGGCGCGTGGCCATCGAGCGCGGCCCCGTCGTATACGCTGCCGAGTGGGTGGACAATCCCAACGGCAAGGTCCGCAACCTGATGCTGCCCGATGCGGCAAAGCTCACGGCGGAATACAAGCCCGACCTCTTGAAGGGCGTCGAGGTGGTGAAGGGCAAGGCCGTCGCGCTGGCCTTCGATGCGCAGGGCAGCGTCACCAAAACTGAGCAGGAGTTCACCGCGATTCCCTACTACGCCTGGGCCAACCGCGGGCGCGGCCAGATGATGGTGTGGATTCCCAACACCGTGGCCAGCGCGAAACCCCTGGCGTTCCCCACTGTCGTCACCACCGCTAAAGTGACAGCATCGGGACGGCCCCAGCAGCGCAATATCGAGGTGATCAAGGACGGTGAGGTCCCGTCGGCTTCGAACGATCACGCGGCCTACTTCGACTGGTACCCCGCGCGGGGCAATAAGGAGTCGGTGGAGTATGCGTTCGAGAAGCCTGCTACGGTTTCCGAATGCGCGGTCTATTGGTTCGACGATACAGGACAGGGCAGCGTGCGCGTGCCGGCCTCGTGGCGGCTGCTGTATAAGGACGGCAACGGCTGGAAGCCGGTGGAGACTTCCGATGCTTTCGGCGTCGCGAAGGACAAGTTCAACAGAGTGACCTTTAAGCCCGTGACCACCAGCGGCCTGCGCATCGATGTATCCGCCCAGGCTAATGTCTCGGTGGGCATCCAGAAGTGGACCGTGAAGTAGCGTAACGCAGGGCGGGTTCCGACGAGCACTGAAGTAGAATAGGTGAGAACAGATTTTTCCAGGAGATGCCCATGAAGAAGTTGATGCTGTGGTTTGCCGCTCTCGGCTTGTCGGGAGGCGCGTTGTTCGCCCAGGATATCACCGGCACCTGGCAGGGAACATTACAAGCCGGTAGAGAGCTGCGGACGGTGATCAAGATCTCGAAGGCGGACGGCGGGGGCCTGAAGGCCGTCATGTACAGCATAGACCAATCCGGGCAGGCGTACCCGCCGGCACGATCACTCTACAGGGTACGACCGTGAAAATGTCGATTCCTGGGATAGGGGGCGCTTACGAGGGAAAGTTGAATGCGGACGGGACCTCGATCACAGGGACCTGGACCCAGGGAGGCGGACCGCTGCCTTTGAACCTGAAGCTCGCCAACGCGGAGACGGCGTGGACGATTCCGCCTCCTCCGGCCCCGCGGAAGCCGATGGCCGCGGATGCTCCTCTGATATTTGAAGTGGCCACCATCAAGCCGAGCAAACCCGAGGCGCAGGGCAAAGGATTTGGAGTACGCGACAATAGGTTCTCCACACTCAATACGTCTCTGAGCGATCTCACTACCTTCGCCTATGGGCTGCATGCCCGGCAGATCACGGGAGGGCCGGCCTGGGTGGAAACGGAGAGATACGATCTGGCTGCCAAGCCCGAGGGTGAGGGTCAGCCCAACGATAAGCAGTGGAAGATCATGCTTCAGAAGCTGCTGGCGGATCGCTTCAAGCTCACCTTCCATCGCGACAAGAAAGAACTCTCGGTGTACGCGATCGTGGTTGGAAAGAATGGACCAAAGCCACTAAGAGCGAAGGCGATCCGAACGGCCTTCCCGGCCTGTTTTTCAGGGGACTCGGGGTGTTGCCTGCCCGGAACGCGACCATGGCGGACTTCGCCGGCGTGATGCAGACGGCCGTACTGGATCGGCCGGTGGTGGATCAAACCGGGCTCTCGGGTAGGTTCGACTTCGAGCTGAAATGGACACCCGACGAGTTTCAGTTCGGCGGCCTTAGGATTAAAGTCCCGCCCCCGACCGAAAATCCCGACGCGCCACCGGATCTGTTCACCGCATTCCAGCAGCAACTGGGGTTGAAGCTGGAAGCTACCAAGGCGTCTGTCGAGATCCTCGTTGTTGACCACGTAGAGAAGCCTTCCGAGAATTAACAGACCGGCCCGGGCGACAGACGACGAAAAACGATGTCGCGGCAGGGATGCGAGTTGCCTCGCACCCCCCGCACAGAGCCGTACGGGCGTGATTGACGCATACGGCTCTTACTTTGGATGGGTAGCGGCAAAGCGCTGCTCCGGGTAAGGATGCACCACCTTGGGACGAGGCAACCAGCGTGTGAAAAGGCGACCCAACCGGATGGCAGAGACTTTCCCCTT
>JAIQFL010000182.1 GCA_020073365.1 Terriglobia bacterium
ATCCGGGTGCGGTTGCGGTAGAGGTAGTTGGCCACCGCGTTCAGCGTTTTGCGTTTGGGGCCGGTTAGGCGGCGTTTGGTGATACTCTGACGGATGCCCTTGACGACCTGGCCAACCTCGCCGAACAGAATCTGCAGGGTTCGGTCCAGGACCCAAAGGTCGGCCTCCAGGCTTCCCTCTGCATGGAAGGCGTAGGCGGCCTTCCAGAGTGGAGGTTCTGCTCTCCTCTCGGAGCCAAACACATGAAGAACACAATCATCTTAAATAGAATCTCTGACGGGCGCTTCAGGTGCCCATCTGCCGCGGGCAAGTTGCCGCGAGGAACACCTTTTCACAAGGGCTCGCCGCAGATCGTGTTGGCCGCACCGAGCGAACATCTCGTTTACTCCGTTGGTTTCGTTGAAAGATATCGCGCTTGTCACAAGAGGCGTCGCTCTACAGACAGGCCAAACCGCCCGCCCCACTGTCAGACTTTCTCCGCATCCAGTACTTCGCGGACCTTCGCCAGCAGGATGTCCGGCGTAAATGGCTTGTGCAGAAACGCCCGGGGTGGCTCACCACCGGCGCCTCCATTGGCGTTGTCCCTATAACCGGACATATAGAGGACCTTCAGCGCCGGCGATTTTTCGCAAAGCTGGCGTCCCAGTTCGAAGCCACCGATCGGCGGCATCCCCACGTCGGTGAGCAGCAAGCCGATCTTGTGGGCGTTCTTTTCGTATGCCGCCAGAGCCGCGCTGCCGCTGGAGGCCTCCAGCACGTCGTAGCCGTTGGACTTCAGCACGGCGAATACCAGCTTGCGCACGCCTTCCTCGTCCGCCACCAGGAGAATGGTTTCGGACCCCTTGGGCGAATGCTTTCGGGGTGGCTCGGTCAATGTCTCTTTCACTCGCGGAAGGTAAATCTCGAAAATGGTGCCACAGCCCGGCTGGCTATAGACCGTCACCTGGCCGTCGCTTTGCTTGATGGTTCCATACACCGTGGCCAGACCCAGCCCGCTGCCTTTTCCCGGCGCTTTGGTGGTGAAGAACGGCTCGAAGAGCCGTGAGCGTGTGCCGGAATCCATGCCGATGCCCGTATCGCTGATGGCCAGCATCACGTAGGAGCCCGGCATTAGTCCAAGATTCTTGCTGTCCGGGCCATCCTCGAGATCGACATTGGCGGTCTCAATCACCAGCTTGCCGCCCTGCGGCATGGCGTCGCGCGCGTTGTTTGCCAGATTGACGATCATCAGTTCGATCTGCGCCGCATCGGCCTTCACGTGACCCAATCCGGGACTGGTGAGCAGAATCAGCTCGATATTCTGGCCCAGCACGCGGCGGAGCATGGGGTCCATGCCGGTGACCACCGCGTTGAGGTCCAGCACACTCGGTTGCGCCGTGGAGCCCCGGCTAAAGGCCAGCAAGTGCCGGGTGAGCGCGGCGCCGCGCTCGCCGGCATACACGATTTCATCTACGAAGCGCCGTAGAGCGCTGCTTGCCGGAACTTCCGCCCGCAGCAGATCGGCATAGCCGGTGATCACCGTGAGTACGTTGCTGAAGTCGCCCGCCACTCCGCCGGCCAGGCGGCCCACGGCGTCCATTTTTTGCTCATGCATGGCCTGCTCAGCCAGTTGGCGCTGTTTGCTAATGTCGCGGAAGACCAGAATGGCGCCACGGACCTTGCCCGCATCGTCGCGCACGGGAGAGGCGGTGTGCTCGATGGGCACCTCGGCGCCGCTTCGCGAGATGAGGGCGGTGTGGTCGTCGATGGCCACCCTGATCCGGTCACGCAAGGCGCGGGTGAGCGGGTTCTCGATCGGTTCCCGGGTTTTCTCGTCGATCAGGTGCAGAACCTCGGTGGCGGCCTTCCCGCGCGCCTCGGTCCGCGGCCAGCCGGTGAGAGTCTCCGCAACGGGATTCAGAAAGGTGATGCGTCCTTTCCGGTCGATTGTGAGCACTGCATCGGCAATGCTGGAAAGCGTGGACGCCAGCCGCCGCCGGCTTTCCCGCCATGAGACAGCCACCCAGGCGATCAGCGACGCCAGCGCCACAGCGGTGAGGGCGAGCGCGTACAGCGCCGGACTCTTGAGCGGGATCATCGGGGCCCCGCTACAGAATACTACAGCGTACTGACGCGTCCCGGTGCAGTTTCATACAAGGAGGGTTCGCCGGGGGGCCGGGTTTTCCACCGCCGATGGATCCACAGCCACTGATCGGGATAGGCGCGAATCACCTCCTCCAGCCTGGTTTGCAGGGTTTGGGTATCGCGGGCCGCATCCCCGGTGATGGGAACCGGCGCGTAAAATCGCAATACATGGCGGCGCTCCTCCTCCGACCAGAGTGCGAATCCCGGGATGACGGCCGCGCCGCTGTGCGCCGCCAGTTTTGCGAACCCCGTACCGGCGCAGGCGGGAAGGCCGAAGAAATCGACGAAGGCGCCGGAATCGGGCGAAGCGTTCTGGTCGATCAGGATGCCGACAGCCTCGTTGGCCGCCAGAGCCTTCAGGATGGAGCGCGCGAAATCCTTCTTGAAGATCGGGCGGTTCCCGGAAAGTCCGCGGCGCAATTCCACCAGCCGATCGATCCGTGGGTTGTCGAGCGGGCGGACCACGACGTTCATCGGCTCCCGAAGCAGCGCATGGGCGTACGCGCTGAGTTCCCAGTTGCCCAGGTGGGCCGTCGCGAACAGCACGCCGCGGCCATCGCGCAGGGCGCTCTCGAAGTGCTCGCCTCCTTCGCAGCGGATCCAGCACGCCACATTGTCTTTCCGGATGGAAGGGAACTTTGCGAAGGTAACCAGGGTCCGCGCGATGGAGCGGAAAACCCCATCGACGATCTCGACGGGGTTGGCTTCCGGCAACGCCAGGGACAGATTCCGATAGGCCACGCGCCGCAAGCGTGGAATTGCAAGATCGAGCAGCCAGACATACCGGCGGGCCAGCCAGTGGGCCAGCGGCAGTGGAGCGAATTCGAGCGACTTCAGTACAACGAGCGCCAGGCAGTACTCAAATCCGTTGCGGATGGCGGAGCGCTGGCGCATCAACCCGCATTGTAACCCCGCCCGGAGCGGGGCCTCCGGCCGGTCACGACAGAGGTGGCGGGTTCGAGCCTCGTCGCGCTTGACCGGGGACCACGACACTCTTAGCGGGTCTGGCCAGGCAGGGCAAACGCGACATAGACGCCACCAGTCGGGTCACTTGGTTTGCCCTTTCCGCCGGTAGCGTAAATGACCACGAACTGGCGTCCGCCCACCGCATAGGTTGCCGGCGTTGCGTTGCCTGCGAACGGAAGGGTAGTCTCCCAGAGCAGCTTACCGGTCTGCCTGTCAAACGCGCGGAACTTGCGGTCAAAATTTGTCGCCGCGATGAACACGATGCCTCCGGCGGTCACGATGGGGCCGCCGTAGTTCTCGGTGCCCGTGTCTTTGATGCCTTTCTGCGCCAGTTCGGGATACTCCCCGAGCGGAATCTTCCACGCGTACTCGCCGGTGTTCAGGTTGAGGGCATTCAAGGTGCCCCAAGGCGGCGCGGCGGCCGGGTATCCGTCGGGATCGAGGAACTTGTGGTAGCCCGTAAAGCGGTATCGCGGAGCGTTCACCGCGGCGTCGTTCGTGCTTAGTTCCTTATTCTCGCCGCTCATGATGTATTGCACCAGAGCGTTCAGATCCGGTTGCCGAAGGCTCGGGAAGCCGGGCATCCGGCCGGCGCCTTGGCGGATCACTGTCGCCAGTTGCTGTGCGTTACGCTTCGATCCGATATCGACCAGTCCGGGGATCTGTGGTGGCGCACCGGACCTATCGTCGCCGTGGCAGTTGGCGCAGTTGGTGAGGTAAAGCTGTTGGCCGGAAGCGCCGCCCTGGATCTCCGCCATGCTGGACGTCCAAGGCACGTCGTTGGCGTTGACGAAGAGCAGTCCGGTCTCCGGATCGAACGCGGAGCCACCCCATTCGGCACCGCCGTCGAAGCCGGGGAAGATGACGGTTTCACGTCCCACGCTGAAGGGGACGAACTGCCCTTCGCTGCGAAGCTCGCGGAATCGGCCGAGGGCCCATTGGTGGGCCTCCGGCGTGCGATTGGTGAGCATGTCTTCGGTGAGCACCTGCCGTGCGAAGGATGCCGGCCTGGTCGGCAGCGGCTGCGTCTCGGCAGTGACTTCGCCGGGCAGGGAACTGCCGGGATACTTGCGGTATTCGATTGGGAACAGCGGCTTCCCATTGGTGCGATCGAAGAGGTAGACCCATCCCTGCTTGGTCGTCTGCGCGACCGCGTCCACAGTCTTCCCATCGCGCTTGACGGTGACCAATGCCGGCGGCGAGGGGAAATCGCGATCCCACAAATCGTGCTTGACCGCCTGAAAGTGCCAGAGACGCTCGCCGGTCTCGGCATTGAGCGCGATCAGACAGTTGGCGAACAGATCGTCGCCGATTCGGTCCGCCCCGTAGAAATCGGTCGCCGCCGATCCGGTCGGAACGAAGACGATTCCCCGCTTCTCATCGACGGCCATTCCCGCCCAGTTGTTAGCCGAACCGGAGTAGGTCCAGGCGTCCTTCGGCCATGTCTCGTAGCCGAACTCGCCGGGATGCGGAATCGTGTGGAAGGACCAGCGCAGCATGCCGGTTCGCACGTCATAGGCGCGCACGTCTCCAGGGGGGGCCGGCAGGGCCTCTGGTGTCCGGCCCCCCACGATCAGGAGGTCCTTGTAGATAATGCCGGGGCTGGTGAGCATAATCGACATTCGGGACGGATCGCGGCCCAAGCCTTCGCGCAGGTCGATCCTGCCGTCCTTCCCAAAGCCGGGGATTGGTTTTCCGGTGACGGCGTTGAGCGCGTACACGAAGCTGTTGAGAGCGGAGAAGATCCTGCGGTCCGTGCCGGAGGACCAGTAGACCACCGATCTGTTCGGCCCACGCCCGGCAGTTTCCGGGTCGAAACGCCAGAGTTCCTTGCCCGTTGCCCCTTCCAGGGCGATCACTTTGTGCTTAGGCGTTAGTCCGTAAAGGACACCATCCACCACGATCGGTTGGGTCTGGGAAGCACCCGGGCCATCGGCGGTATCGTAGGTCCAGGCCAACGTAAGCCTTGCGACGTTCGATCGGTTGATCTGCTTCAGCGGGGAGTAGCGGGTACCTGCCGGATTGCCGCCATAGGCCGGCCAATCACGCCCGCCGCCTCCGGTCGTGATATCGGCGGCATGCAGAATTGCGATCGCGGCGAAGGCAGAAAAAACCCATGTTCGCAGGGTGGGCACACCCGACCATACGCCGTCCTCGGAACCGCTGTCAACTCACTCGGTGCCGGATTACTGGAGCAATTTGGCTTCCTGCCGCCGGCGGGCAGTAGCAAACGGGCCGAAATGGGGCGCCGCTGCAAGACCTGCTACGCGAATCTTGTTGATCGGCGCGCCGCCGCACGGTAATCTGTTTGATAAGGATAAAAGGGTCTTAATTACGTGCACCAGAACTTAAGGAGAGTCGATGCAACTACCTGACACACGACGCAACTTCCTGAATGCCGCCGCATGTGCGGCCGGATTCGCCGGAGCTGCCTCGCTGGCGGCGCAGACTGGCCCGCAAACACCCGGACCCGGAAGGGGACAAGGCCCCAGCCGGGGAAACCCAGGCGGTCCCGATACGGCGCCCGGCCCGCTTCCACAGCCCGCGTCGGAGATACAGGTGCCGAAGATGAAGTTCGGCAACGCCGAGATCAGCCGTCTGATCGCCGGGTGCAACACCTTTTACGGGTTCGCCCATTTTAATCAGAGCCTGGCCACGGTGATGAGCGAATACTACACCGCGGAGCGCGTCTGCGACGTATTGCACCAGTGCAACCGCTTCGGAATCAACGCGTTCAACTACTATCCCGGCGGACGCGGCAAGCCCGATTTCGAGCGCTTCCTGGCGGAAGGCGGCAAAATGCACCTGATTGTGCAAGGCATGGGCGACCCCTCCCCCATTGTCAAGGCATTCAAGCCCGTTGCGGTCTACCACCACGGCGAGAACACGGATCGGGCATTCCAGAACGGCGCCATGGACGACGTGAAGGAGTGGTGCAAGAAGGTCCGCGACATGGGCACGCTGGTGGGCGTCGGCACCCATAAGCCGGAAGTGATCGCTATGGTTGAGGAGCAGGGTTGGGACGTCGACTTCTACGCCGGCTGTGTCTACAATCGCACCCGCACCCACGAGGAATGGAGCAAGGTACTGAACGGCGAGTTGGTGGAGATGCAGGGCGAGTGCTACCTGCAAAGCGATCCCGCCCGGATGTACAAGGTCATGAGGGCCACGCGGAAGCCGTGCTTCGCGTTCAAGATCCTGGCGGCGGGACGCGTAACCAATGCGGAACAGGCCTTCCGCACCGCTTACGAGAGCATCAAGCCCACCGATGGCGTGTTCATCGGCCTGTTCCCGCGCGCCAAGGATGAAATCCGCGAGAACGCGGAGCGGGTGCATCGTCTCCTCACGAAGGCCTGACAGCGCCATGGAAACCAAAGGATTATCACGAAGTTGGCAGGCGAAAGCGCCTGCCCCACCCGAACGCAAGCCGCTGCACGCCAATGTGGGACAGACGCTTCCGTCTGTCAACCCGTTGGTCTCAGCGATCCCTTCACGGGGGGCATCCCATGGCGAAGCGGTTTCCCTGCGCCGCCGCAGCCTGCTCGGGGCCGGTATGGCGGCCATCGCGGGCTCGGCCATCTCGTGCGCGACCGGTAGGTCGGGATCCCCCTGGCGTTTCTTCACCGCCGCCGAGGCGGAGACTCTCGACGCGATCTGCGCCCAATTGATCCCGGCGGATCAGGACCCGGGGGCAAGGGAAGCCCGTGTGGTCAACTACATCGACATCCAACTGAGCCAGCGGTTCCGAAAACACCGAATGGCCTACCGCCAGGGGCTTGCCGGAATCGACCAGACCGGCCGACGGAAGTTCGCCAAACGGTTTGTGGAACTCGGCTCGGAGCAGCAGATCGAAGTTCTGAACGCGGTGGAGGAGAATTCGAAGGCCTTTTTCGACCTGCTGCTCACCCACACCCGCCAGGGGTTTTACGGCGATCCCCGCCACGGCGGCAACCGCAACATGGCCAGTTGGAAGATGGTCGGGCTGCCGTATCCGCCGGTGCGCGGACGCGAGCATTACGACCAGACTAAGGCAGGGTAATCATGGCGCTCAGGCACGTGAATGCGGTGATCGTTGGCGCCGGCGCTGGCGGTGGCGTGGTGGCCAAGGAACTCTCCACGGCGGGTTTGAGCGTCGTCGTGCTGGAGCGCGGCAAGTGGTACTCGTCCGCGGATTGCCGCAAGGACGACCTTTTCAATCAACGCACCCAGGTGCTGGGCGCCCGGTTTGGCCCCGACGACGAACGCAACCCGCGCGTCCTCGTTGACGAGCAGGGCCGGGAGGCGATCGTCGCCCCCTCCGACGGCGGCTACAGCAACAACGCGGCCTGCGTCGGCGGCGGCACCTTCAGCTATGGGGCGATGGCCTGGCGGTACATGGAGAAGGACTTCCGCATGCGCTCCACATACGGCACAGTGGAGGGCAGCACGCTCGAGGATTGGCCCATCGCTTACTCCGATCTCGAACCGTATTACGAAAAGGCCGAGTGGGAGCTGGGCGTTTCGGGTGACGATTCGGGCAATCCCTTCAAGGGACCTCGCCGCAGGCCCCTTCCGATGCCGCCGCTTCCGCCGGGCAAGGAGCACCAGATCCTCCTGCCTGCGGCCAAACGCCTCGGCCTGCATCCGTTCCACATCCCGATGCTGCGCAACTCGGCGCCCTATAACGGCCGCCAGGCCTGCATGCGCTGCCGCTGGTGCGTGGGCTTTGCCTGCGAAGTGAGCGCGCGCACCGGAACTCACAACACCGTGATTCCCACCGCCCTCGCCACCGGGAACTGCGAACTGCGCACGGACTCGATGACGAAGGAGATCCTGCTCGATGGCCGCGGCCGCGCGACCGGAGTGGCCTACTTCAATGCCGAGGACCGCCTCCAGGAGCAATCGGCCGACCTGGTGATCGTCTGCGGAGGGGCGGTTGAATCGGCCCGGCTGCTGCTCAACACGAGGCACAGGCTGTTCCCGGACGGACTGGGCAACCGCTACGGGTGGGTGGGCCGCAACCTGCAAGGGCACTCCTACGCCGGCGCCACCGGACTCTTCGACTTCGACACCTACGACGACATAGGCCCCGGCGCATCCATCGCCATCTCCGACTACAATCACGGCAACCCGGGACTGGCTGGGGGCGCGATGCTGGCCAACGAGTTCATCCGCCTGCCCTACCAGTTCATGAGCCAGGTTCCGCCCTGGGTGCCGCGCTGGGGCAAGGAGCACAAGGAGTTCGTGCGCCAGGCTTACCGCAGAACCATCGCGATCATGGGCCCGGTTCAGGAGATGCCGCTGGCCGATGCGCGTGTCCAGTTGGATCCCAAGGTGAAGGACCACTGGGGGATCCCGGTGGCGCGGCTATCGGGCGGGCGCCATCCTCACACCACCGAAATCGGCCGGTACATCGCCACGAAGGCCGAGGCCTGGCTGAAGGAGGCCGGCGCGGTGCAAACGTGGAAGCGAGCGCCGGGGAAAGGTCTCAGCGGTGGACAACACCAGGCCGGAACTTGCCGGATGGGCAGCGATCCCAAGACCTCGGTGGTCGATCCGAACTGCCGCATTCACGACGTGGATAACGTGTATGTGATCGATGCCGGCGTTCACGTGACCAACGGCGGTTTCAACCCGGTACTGACGATCCTCGCCAATGCCTACCGGGCCTCGGAGCGGTTGCTCCAAGGCTGGCGGGGCTCGAAGGTTCGCTCATGAAAAGGCTGCTGCTCATCGCCGGCGTCGTGGCGGCCGCTCTGGCAATCATGGTGCCTGGACCCAGCCTGTATTTCGAAATCGGCGGCGGCAAGCGGTGCACCAGTTGCCATGAGATGCAGCCGCTCTACGATACGTGGCACTCGTCAAGCCATCGCGGGGTCGCTTGCGACAAGTGCCACGGAGGCGCCCTCACCACTGACATCGCCTTTCATACCAGCAACGCCGGCCGGGCCTGGTCGCACCTGCGGGACGACCTGCCGGAACAGGTTGGATTCGCCAACAAATATGTCTTGGCCATGAGCGAACAGTGCAGGGACTGCCACCGCCAGGAGTACGCCGCGTGGCAGTCCGGACCGCACAGCGCCAACTACACGCGAATCTTCCTCGAAAAGAAGCACAACACCGAAAACATGCTGATGGACGACTGTCTGCGCTGTCACGGAGCGTACTTCGAAGGCGGCGTCGCCGACCTGGTTGGCCCGGTGAACCGCACCGGACCGTGGCGGCTGGCCAAGCCGGAACTCGCAAGTATGCCGACCATGCCGTGCCTGACGTGCCACCAGGTCCATCGCGAAGGCCAGCCCATGCAGAAGGCGGGTGAGGAAGGTCGCGTAGCCGGGCGGTCGCAGGAGATCGCGCGCCCGTCTCTGGCATTCTTCGACCGCCGCACTGGGAGCTACGTGCCCATCGCCGACCTGCCCGTTCCGTCGATCCTGGAGGGCGCGCGCACCGTCCGCATGAGCAACGACCAGCGGCAGGCGCTCTGCTACCAGTGCCACGCGCCCACTGCGGCGATGCAGGTGGGCACCGGCGACGACCGTACCGGCATCGGCGTCCACGAAGGCATCAGTTGCTTGGCCTGCCATGCACAACACGGCCAGAAGACCAGGGCATCCTGTGCAACCTGCCATCCCAAGATGTCCAATTGCGGCCTGGACGTCGAGAAGATGGACACCACATTCCTTTCGACGGACAGCAAACACAACGTCCATTGGGTCAAGTGCGCGGACTGCCATACCAAGGGCGTCCCCCCACGAAAGAATCCGGAGAGAAACCAATAGGCAAACGGTCCTTGAATTGAAGTGGACCTGCGACAGAGCGTGAGTGCGCGGCACCGAATTGGACGACCCGAACGCCGCGCCCGGAACCCCGGGGTTGTTCCGCTTCGTAACTCCCAACTACCGTACCGGATGGAACTGCAGCGTATTCTTCGGTTGCACGTTGCGGAACTGCATGGGGTAGCTGCGGCCGTTGTAGTAGTCCAGCCACTCGTCCCGATAGTGGCTGGAAAGCGGCTGGCCCGACTGGCCGATCTGTACGTTGAGCAACGAGCGGTCCCAGTCTCCCAGGTCGGCGTTCATGCGCATGGAGGGGGCCAGGGCTCGCGTGGTCTGCTTGATGGTGGTGCTGGAGCCGCTCATCGGCACAGGACCAATATCGAAGTATCTCCCCACCAGCGGCAGCCGATGGATTATTGGATGGTTGATCCCGATCTTCAGGTACGCTCCATATTGCCAGCGCTTAATGTCACGGCCCTCGATGCGGGTTCCCTCCTCCACCGCGTCCACCAGGGCGCGCAGCAGCAGGTCGTCGTAATCGCGGAACCATCCCTCGGGCCGGTCGCGCAGCAGCCTTTCCACGACCGCCGGCGCCATGGTGAACTCATAGGCCAGGCCCTTGCTGGGCGCTGCGCTTTCCGCCACCGCGGTCCGCAGGTGCTGGTACACCAGCGTGATCACGAAGGGCGCGGCCAGCTCCTTTTCCATTTGTCCGTTCCATCCGCGAAGTAGTGCGACCGCGGGATCCAGCCCGGGGTTGTGGGCGTTGCGTTTCTCGTAGGCCGCCACAACCTGGGCCGCCAGAAATTGGTTGAACCCCGAGTAGACATCGTTCTGGAGGGCGAGCGTGTCCGGCGCCCGCCAGCCGTTGTGGGACGAGAGCCGATCGCGGATCTGCCGCGCGCGGTAGGGCGGCGCGAAGTTCCCGTTCACCGGATATGGGTAATCCGGCGGAAAGGGATTCTGGTTGGCGCTGACGATGATGCCGGTGGGGGGGTTGAGGACCGCAGGCAGTTGCTCGAAGGGGATGTACCCATCCCAATCGAAGTCGCCCGAAGCACCGTCCACCGGCAGGTCCCCAGTGTATCCGCGGCGCTTGGGCAGTTTGCCCGCGGCATGGTAGCCGATGTTGCCGTCCACGTCGGCGTAGACGAAATTCGACCCGGGTCCGGGGAAGCGGGCGAGGGCGGCCGTGAATTGCTGCCAATTCTGCGCTCGGTCGAGTTCGAGAATTGGATACTGCACTACGCCCGGCTGCGCCACCGACCAGCGCAGCGTCATGCGGTCGTTGCCCTCCGTGACAAACAGGGGGCCATGACGAGTCACCCACAACGAAACCTCTGTTGCGGGATGTCCCTTCACGCGGATGATTTCGCGTTCCAGGCGCGCCTGTTCCACCTGGCCATGGTACAGATAGCGTCCGCTCCGCTCATCGAATTTCTCGATGTAGAGATCCTGCACGTCGAACTGGAGGTTGGTGATGCCCCAGGCAATCCTCTGGTTATGGCCCGCGATCACGCCGGGCGTGCCCGGCAGGGCCACGCCGGATACGTCCAGACCGGGAGCCTGCAGGTGAGTCATGTACCAGATGCCCGGCAGCGAATACTCCAGGTGCATGTCACTCGACAGCAGCGGCTTACCCGAAGCGGTGTGGCTGCCGGCGACGGCCCACGCGTTGGAGCCGGGCTGCGCGTCCGCGCCCGAACGAACGGGGAACAGGAAATTCACCTTCTCCGCATCGCCTTCCGCCATCATGTTGTGCTTGATTAGCTCATCGCGCCAGGTGGTGGTGAGGCTGCGGAACATATGCAGGCAGATGAGGAGGGAGTCCACCACACTCCAGGGCCGCGGCTGGTAGCCCAGCAGTGTGAACTCAATCGGGAGGCTGCTCAGATGCGTGGAAATGAAACCATTCACGCCGCGGGCATAGGCGGCGAAGGCCGCGCGGTCCTCGGGAGGCAGCGTGGCATACGCATCTTCCGCAATCCGGCGGAGCCGCAAGCGGCGCGATTCCCGGTCGGAATCGAGGCCCGCCGGCCCGAGGACCTCGGCCAGGTCTCCCGCGTCGAAGCGCCGGAGGGCGTCCATTTGCCACAGGCGGTCTTGGGCGGTGACGTATCCCTGGACGAAGAGTACGTCCTCCAGGTTGGAAGCGCGAATGTGAGGAACGCCAAGCGTATCAAATATAACCGAAACGGGACTGGTGAGCGGCGCTTCGATGGTTCCCGACCTTCGGGGCAGAGGACGCCAGATATACCAATAAAAGGTGCCGGCAGCAACCGCCAGCGCTAGCGCGATCGCGGAATTTACATACTTAGCAGCCCGTGCGAAGGCGGTGTGAGTCATCGGGGAGGACGTAAATCCAATGATAACGGGTGGCGAAGGTTAAGAGTTGGCAAAAAAGATTGGCCAAGGGGCGCGTTTAGGCATACAATTGGGGGCAAAGAAAAATGGGCGCGTTCCCGGGATACGTTGGAGCGCGCCCACCTACGTAACGGAGTTAGTTGGTTATCTGAATAGACGGCGGAGCCGCGTTTTTGTTATGAATCTCCGATAGAATTATTGTCGGAACTCGTGACCTATTCCCCACTGCGTGTCTTGCTCGTCATCCTGTTGATTGCGGTCAACGGATTCTTTGCGGGGGCTGAAGTGGCGCTGCTCTCGGTCCGGCATTCACGCCTTCGGCAAATGGCGGAGGAAGGGCAGGCCGGCGCGCAGGCGGCGCTCAACCTGCTTTCCAATCCGGGGCGGCTGCTCTCTGTCACGCAGGTCGGCGTCACGCTCGCCAGCCTGGGGCTCGGCTGGGCGGGCGAGGACACTCTATACCAAATCCTGATCGCACTTTTCCATCCGGTGACGACCCCACTGACGCAGAAGTTCCTCCATGGAACAAGCTTCGTGGTCTCGTTTCTGGTGATCAGCTACTTCCACGTGGTGCTCGGCGAAGTGGTTCCCAAGAACCTGGCTATCGCCAAGGCCGACCGTCTGGCGGTACTGGTCGCGCCTGCCCTGCTTGTGTTTTACCGGGTCTCGGCAGCCTTTGTCGTGATCGTCGAACGTTCGGCGGGCATTCTGACCCGCGCCTTGCGCCTTCGGGGAGGAGCGCAGACTGGCGGTCATTCGACCGAGGAACTGAAGTTGATCGTAAGCTCCAGCCGGGGGCTCGGTTACCTGCCGGAGAACCAGGAAGACATGATCCACCGCGTGCTCGACCTGGGCAATATTTCGGTGCGGGAAGTGATGGTGGCGCGCAATGACATTATCTCCATTCCGTCGGAGGCATCGCTCGACGAGGTATTGCGCACCATGATTGAAGCCCAGCACTCGCGCCTGCCGGTATACGAGGGCGCCCCCGAAAAGATCGTGGGGATCCTGCATTATAAGGACCTGCTGCCGGTTTGGGAGGAGCGCCGGCGCGCCATCCGGTCCGGACGGCCCAGCCGTGCCTTTCGCCTTGCCAGGCTGATGCGCCCGCACCTAGTGGTGCCGGAGACCAAGCCGCTCTCGCAGATGCTTGAAGAGTTCCGTCTGGGCCACTCGCACATGGCCATGGTGGTGGACGAATTCGGCACCATCGTCGGAATGCTGACGGTGGAGGACGTGCTCGAGGAGGTGGTGGGCCGGATTGAAGACGAGCACGATGAGAAGAGCCAGCGGCGCGCCTCCGAAGCCGACGAAGTGGAGTTGGACGGGACCACCCGCATTCGCGATCTCGAAAGCGAGTTCGGCATCGAAATTCCCACCGATCAAGGCTTCGAAACGCTGGCCGGGTTTCTGCTTTTGCGGCGCGGCGAGATCCCTCACGCGGGCGACTTCGTGGATTACAACGGCCGCCGCTATACCGTGCTTGAAATGGAGCGCAACCGCATCGCGCGCGTTAGGATCGAAAAACTGCCTGAGCAACCTGTCACGGCGACGGGTTAGAATTGGCTCGTACGCATGCTGGGCATCGACCGTCACGCTGCACGCTGCACCTTCACCGCCATTCTGGTGGTGCTGGGGATGTACCTGGTCTACCTGGTCCGGCAGACGCTGTTCATTTTCATCCTGGCACTGCTGTTTGCCTATGTGTTAACACCCCTGGTCAATATATTGGACCGCTTTCTTCCCGTCAGCCGTACGCGCACGCCGGCGTTAGCGCTGGCCTACCTGATTTTCGTGGGGCTCGCCGTCTTTCTGGGGATCCAGATCGGTTCGCGCGTGGTGGACCAGGCCAAACTGCTTGCCAAAGACCTTCCTCCCAAGGTGGTCACCTGGGTTAAGACGCCTAGTTCGTCTCCGACCGTCAACGCCATTAAGGACAAGGTGCTGGAGAGAGTGGAAACCGAGGTGGGCCAGTGGTCCACCGATCTGCTCTCCGCGCTGCCGCAAGCGGGGATGAAGTTCCTGACGGTGGCCAGCAACCTGATCTTCGTGGTGATCATTCCGGTCCTCGCGTTCTTCTTCCTGCAGGACGGGCAGGCGATTCGCGACCACCTGCTGGAGATGGTAGAGGCCGGTCCGCGCCGCGCCCTGCTGGACGATGTGCTGGCCGATACCCATCTGCTGCTGGCGCACTATATGCGAGCCCAGGCGCTGATGTCACTCGCCGCCTTTGCGGCATACGGAATCTTCTTTTCGATCATCGGCGTTCCGTATGGAATCCTGCTGGCCGCCATCGCCTGTCTGCTGGAGATTATCCCCATGATCGGCCCGCTCACCGCGAGCGTGGCGATTCTGGCGATTGCGGGAGTGGCCGATGCGCACGTGCTGGCGGTCCTGATCTTCCTGGTGGTCTACCGCATGGCCGCGGACTACGGTCTCTCGCCGCACCTGATGGGGCACGGCGTGCAACTCCATCCGCTGCTGGTGCTCTTTGGGGTATTCGCCGGGGCGGAGGTAGCCGGCGTCGCGGGAACGTTCATTTCGGTGCCGGTGCTGGCGCTGGTGCGAATCGTCTACCTGCGGATTCGGAAAGCGCGGCTCACGGCACGCATGGCTGCGCACTCGGCTCCCACCCACGCTGTCACGCTATGAGGGTCCTGGTTTGGTCGAGCCTGCTGGCGTGGCCCGCATGGGCACACGTGGTGAGCATGAGCTCCGGCGACCTCACCATTGACGGAACCCGCGCGCACTATGAGTTGCGCATGCCCCTGTATGAGATCGCCCACGTTCCATCGCCCGAGCGCGTCCTGCTGGAGCATATCCGCTTTTCGAGTGCGGGCCGCGACGCGAGACTGCTGGCAAAAAGCTGCCGCGCCGAAGCTGCCCGCGATACCTTCGTGTGCACCGCCGACTATGAGTTCGCGGCCCCGGTGGAACGTCTGGACGTGGAGTGCACCTTCGCCGCGATTACGGTGCCGAACCACGTACACCTGTTGCGGGCCGAGATGGCCGGCAAGCGCGACCAGGGTCTCTTCGACATCTCATTCCCGCGCGCCACCCTGCGCTTCCGTCCGCCCACCCCATTGGAGACTGCGGTAACGGAATCCGGCGCCGGTTTCATGCGAGCGCTGGGCGGCGTGGTGCAGATCCTGTTCCTGGCGGCGCTGGCCCTGGCGGCGCGTAGCGGGAAAGAACTGGCCGCGCTGAGCGGGATGTTTCTGGCGGGACAGATCGTCTCCGTGCTGGTCGTGCCCCATACCGCCTGGCAGCCCGCCCCCCGATTTGTGGAAGCCGCCGCGGCGTTGACCATCGCATACCTGGCGGTGGAGATCCTGCTTTTGCCCCAGGCCGGAGCGCGATGGCTCGTCGCAGGGGTGCTGGGCGCATTCCACGGGCTCTACTTCCACCTGTTCCTCCAGACCACCGGCTACCGCGCCGGGTTCGTGCTGGCGGGCGCGGCCTTCGCGGAAATCATCGTCGTGGCGCTTCTGCCACTGGCGTTCTCGCGGATCGGCCGCGTCGCGCGGGCCCTGCGGCCCGTGCAAGTTGCGGCCTCCGCGCTGCTGATCTTCGGGATGGCGTGGTTCTTCCTGCGGCTGCGGAGTTGAGGGGAGCTTGACTTCTGTAGTTTGCGTTTACAGGAAATCTCATCTCCTATATATTGGGGTGGGCCTCGAGCGACATCGATAAAACCGGCGCACTGCAATTTCCGCAGTCAGCGGCTCTACGAGCTTCAGGGCGAATTTCTAAGTTATTGAAGTTAAAAGAGTTGGAGCCACCCTCCGGGCTTGAACCGGAGACCTGCTGATTACGAAATTCCGTATCGGGGTCTATGCTATGCTATGCTATGGATTCTGCGTTCGGCATCTACTTGCTCTTGTCGGCGATTTCGGCCCTGTCGGCGCGTACTGAACCCGATTTTGAACCCGACCATCGAGGTTGCTCCCCTGGCCAACCATCGCCGTCAATCCCAACAGCAACCCACCCAGAACACCACCAGAGCGTAGCGACGGCGGCAGCTCGGTTCGATCAAAGCGTAATAAGCGTCGAGATCATTTGGCCAGATATTTATTCGGCACGTTTCTTTCGGGCGGCGCTGAACCGTTCCGGGCACGTACGAGAAACGCAATGTTGTCGTAGACATCGCGTTCGTCTCGGTGAAACTGTCTAAACAGCCCACACTGCGCATACGAGACCGGAGTCACGTCGAACACAATCGTTTCCCATGGCATCGTTTCGCCCCAGAGCAGCATCGGCACATTAACGTCTAGTGAGGCTCCGGCGGATACGAGCATCTCCATCATCGGACGGCAATAGTTGAAGATTGAATTTACTGCATGGAAGATCGGCGTTTGCCCGCCCAACCCGTCGGGGTCAACCAAGGACCGAGCGTTCACATCAGCGCCCGCCTCAATAAGCAGCTTTCCACATTGGGTCGAATTGAACTCGGCGCAAATATGCAGTGCTGTCACGTTCCGGCAGCAGGTAAATGCCGTTAACGAACTGAGCCTGCGCCCAAGCACCGATGGGGACTTCGCGATTTGGGTCTCCAACGAAGAGGCATCATCTAGCAACAGCGCCTGCAGTAACGGATCGCCAACATCCGCGCCGGATGTAAGCATGACCCGCAAGCAATCGGCAAAGCGCGGTGAACGTAGATAGCCCTCGATCAGGCAGTCGACAGGCCGTTTCCCTTGAATGAGCTTCAAAGGGCTGACACCCGCAGTCAGTATGTCATGAATTTCTCGGGGCGAGTGCTCTTCAAATGCGCCGAGCAGATCGGCTTCTGTGGCCATACGTGGGTCGTTCCTCCTTAAACATTTTCAAACCTCCGACTCGCAATCGGACAGTCCGCCCTCCGATAGGCGCTATTCGTGCCGGAGGGCAACTATTGGGTCGATGCGCGCCGCCCGGCGGGCTGGGAGCCAAGCGGCGAACACGGCAACGAGGGCGAATGAGATCAGAGCGACGGCATAAACTCTGGGATCCGAGGGCTGGATCCCATAGAGCAGTCCCTGCAGGAGTCGAGAAGAGTAGAAAGAGGCCAACGAACCCACAACGAGCCCCACAAAACTCCAGCGGGCGGCGTTTGCGACCACCAACCGCGAGATTTCTCCAGCTGTGGCTCCGAGCGCAATGCGCACTCCGAGCTCGCGCGTTCGTTCGGCTACGAGGAACGCGATCAGGCCGTAGATCCCGATGCCCGCGAGGACGAGTCCAATTAGGGCAAACAGAAAAAGCAGTGTGGTTTGGAACCTGGCGCGCGTATAGAAGTGGCCGATTTGAGCTTCCATCGTCTCCAATTGGAACGGCACGCTTGCGTCGATTTCGTGGAAGCTCTTCCGGAGGCTCTGCTCGGCGATCCGCTTGTCGAGCCGGGTGCGGATGATCGCGGTCGCGCGACGGGGCCAAGCGGGATCGCTGCTTCCTGCCATTCCGGCCCGTGAGGCCTTGCGGACCTCATAGAACTCCGGGTTTGAGACTTGTTCCGGCCCAAGGTTGCGGACATCGGCGGCCACTCCGATCACGGTACTTCGGCCTATCCGGCGTCCAATGGGGTCATCACCGCCGAAGGCGCGGCGGGCCAGAGTTTCGTTGATGACGACATTGCTCACGCCGGGTTGCCGGTCCTCTGCCACGAATGAGCGGCCACGGCGAATGGCGATTCCCAGCGACTCAAAATATCCCAACGACACCCAGCGCCATTGGATGCTCCCGGACATGCCGGGATCGCGCGCGTTTCCGCCGGGATTGACCAGGCCGACGTAAGGGATTGTGCGCGGAGCGGGACCCGGCGGCAGGGAATCCGTCAGGGCCACCGCGGCTGAGCCGGGAATGGCCTTCAGGCTTTCTTCGAGTTGAGCAAAAAATGCGACCTGCTGTTCATCGGTGGAGTAACGGTACGCCGGAAGCGTGAAGCTGGCCGTCACCACGTTTTCCGGGTTGATTCCGATGGGTGTGTTTTGAAGCTTCCAAAGACTTGTGAGGAACAAGCCCGCTCCGATGAGCAGGAGAAAGGAGACCGAGACCTGGCCCATCAGCAGACCGGGGCGAAGCCATCCGCGCCGAATCCCGGTAAATCTCCCGCCGTGGAGCGCCTCCTGCAAGAACCCGTCGAGCGCGGGCGAAAGCCCGAGCATCAACGCGGTGCCGGCCGACAGAGCCAGCGTGAACGTCAGCACCCGCGGGTCGAGTGACGCCTCCCGCAGCCGTAGTGTGCCTTCAGGCGCAAGGGACACGAAGACCCGCAGCAGCCACCACGCAAGGGCGCATCCGAGCGAACCACCGATTAGGCTGAGCAGGCCGCTCTCGGTGAGCATCTGCAGCAGGAGCCGCGGCCTGGAAGCTCCTAATGCCGTTCGCAGGGCGAACTCCGAACGGCGTGACGCTGATCGCGCCAACAGAAGATTGGTTACGTTCGCGCACGCGATCAGGACAAATCCGGCGACCGCGCCCAGCAACATCCAAAGCGCCAGCTTGTATCGCTGTGTTTGCCGGTCGCGGAGCGGGAGGACCTGGAGTTTCATCTCCCGTGCGAATTCCGCGCCTACGCGAGCGGCGAAGTCGGCGCGAAATTGTTCAAGGGGGCTTTGCAACGCAACCCTCGCGCCTTCGAGGCTATAGCCTTGCCGAAGCCTCCCCACCACGTCGATCATGATGTTCCTGCCGCCCTGTTGCGGCAGCTTTCGCGGCAGGAAGAGTTGGGCGCCGGCGAGGTCGGGCGTCTCGAAATTCGAGGGCAATACTCCGATCACTTGCGTGGAGACCCCATCCACGCTGATCCGTTTCCCCAGCGCATCCGGTGCGCTGCCAAACCGAGTTGCCCAAAAATCGTACGATAAGAGCGCCACGGGAACACCGCCCGCCTGATCCTCTTCGGGACTGAAGTTGCGCCCGAGAGCCGGCTGGACTCCAAGAGTCGGCAGGAAGGTCGATTCCATCTGGGCGCAACTCAGACGTTCCGGGGAATCGCCCCCCACATCGCAGGCGGCGACACCGTTCCAGGAGGTCAAGTCCAAGGCTTTCTGTGACTGTTTCCAATCCTGGTACGCCCCGAAGAACATGACCGCGCCCGTGTCGAGCGCCGGCATGGTAAGGGCGACGGAGACGAGCCGGTCACCGTTGGAGTAAGGTAGAGGCCGGAAGAGGCTGCGATCCACGACGCTAAACACCGCTGTGGCAGCGCCGATGGAAAGAGCAAGAGCGGCGAGCACGGACAAGGCGAATCGGCGGTCGCGCCCGAGCCCGCGCCAGGCGTAGGTCACATCCTGTCCGAGGTGATCGACCCAGGTCCAACCCCAGGAGTCGCGGCCGCGCTCCCACAATTGGAGCTGATTCCCGAACCGCAGCCGTTGAGCCTCGGGCATCATTGCCTGATGGGCCGCGAGTTCCTCCTCCAGTTCACGGTCGAATTTCGCGCGGTGCAACAGGTAGTGAATCCGCCTCAGGAGCTTTCGCATGGTCGTTCCCTTCACGCCAGCCGGAGGATTGCCTGGATTGCCGCCGTGACCTCCTTGTGGCCCGCCAGCTCGGTTTTGAGTTTCTTCATTCCTTCAGCCGTGATGGTGTAGAGACGCACACGGCGGTTCGTCTCGGAGAGTCCCCACTCCGCTTCCACCCAACCTTCTAAAAGCATCTTTTGCAGGGTCGGGTACAGCGAGCCCTCCTCTGCTTCCAGGACGGAGTCAGAGAGTTCGCGGATGCGCTGCGCGATGGCATAGCCATGCAAGGTATTCTTTCGAAGGACGCGAAGCACGAGCATGACAAGCGCGCCTTGAGGCATTGGGTGCCTAGGCATAGGATGAATATAGCACAACGGTGTGCGAAGACGGTTTGCCGCCCGACTAACGGCGTGGCGTTGAGCGAAACTCCAGTATGCCCGGGCAAACCGTTTCGGAGGCCCTGCGGCGAGGAGATTGCCGTGACCGGTCATGATTAGTCGGGCCGTGCAACTTGACACTAGTGGTCCATCAAGCAGCTTGCTCGCGTGTTTAACCGCGTCCATTCTAAATAAGCTCAATCGTAACCCGGCGGCCCACTATGGCTGCGGCCCGCTGAAGACTCGACAGAGTGATGTCGTCCTTCGCACTGAGGAGCCGGTCCACCTGCGTGCGGCTCGTCTTCAGCAGCGTGGCCATCTTGTTCTTCGAGATTTTCTTCGTTCTCATGGCCTCGGCGAGTTGCCAGGCCACGACCTCCTTGACAGCTTGCGCCTGCGCCTCCTCGAAGATGCCCTCCTCCTTGAGGAAGTCATCCACGCTCGAACCCATGTGTTTCTTGCTCATTGTTCCAACTCCTTCTTGCGCTTCCGTGCCAGTGTCAAATCCTCATCCGGCGTCGTGCGGGTCTTCTTGATGATCCCGTGTAGCGCGACCAAGTGCTCACGGTAAAGGCAAATCAGCACGCGCGCCGTGCGCTTCGTCGGCAGGTCGGTCCGGATCTCCCACAGACCGCTCCCCATCGCACGGCACAACGGCATGCCCACGGGCCACCGCCATTGCGCGCGCAACAGGTCATTCCCGATCGCCTGCCGTTCCTCTTCCGGCAGTTCCTTCAGCCACTCCCGCACGGGTTCGCTTCCCGCCAGCGTGCGGAAGAAGATCAACGGGATTTTCTTCGGCTGAGGGTCGTCCGCCATCCCTGTACCGTACTTAGTACATTGTACCTTAAAATGTGCAGCCCGGGCGTTTGCGACGCGTCCTCCTCATTGCTCAAGATCGGCAACAAGGTCCTGCATTGCCAACTTCGATTCGCCGGCTATGGCGCGGCCCGCGCTCTTGAGGACATCGGTGCCCGAGAGCGTGAGGATAGCGGTGGAATCGTTGGATCAACTGTTGAAGTTGAAGAAGAAGCCGAGCGGTTCAGAATCACTCGCGAATTGAACCCAATTGAACCCGATTCGCTCGTGGCACCGCGTGGAACTGATTGAAATGATGGAGCCACCCGCCGGGGTCGAACCGGCGACCTGCTGATTACGAATCAGCCGCTCTACCAACTGAGCTAGGGTGGCCCGTATTTATTTTGAATAACTTACGAGCGTCGCCGGGAGGAAGTTGGATTCAATTGGATTCAATTGGCCTTTTCGCCCTCAACGGCTCCTGGTTTTGATTTTAGCAGATGATCGAGCGATTCGATGCTGCTCGACCCGGACGCTCTCGGGCACCGACTGCATGACGATTTGACTGGGCCTCCTTCCCACTGGTGATCTGCGCAACTCGGGCGCACTGACAAATCCCGGTTAGCGTCTGTAAGAAAATAACTGTAGCATTTATGAGCGAGGCAGGATGGCGTAGTTCCATTCGCCGTGGAAGGTGTCGCGGCGCATTTGGAGGGCGGCAAACTCCTCTTTGCCCACTTTGATTCCTTTCGGGTACTTGCCTGTGTCCAACTGGCTTTGAACGCGAAGGCCGGTTCTTGTGGTGGTGGCTGCGATCAGGTTGACGATGACTTCATGGCTCACCAACGGTTTGCCGCGCCAGTTCTTGGTGATAAAGGAGAATAGGCGATGCTCGATCTTGT
>JAIQFL010000630.1 GCA_020073365.1 Terriglobia bacterium
ACCGAGTTGACGCTGAACCAGCCGGAGATCAGCCTGGTGAAATCGGAGAACGGCGAGAAATGGAATTTCTCCAGCCTCGGCGGGAAGAACCCGTCCGCCTCGAAGCCCGCGACTCCATCGGCATCGAGTGGCAATCCAAACCTGTCGGTGGCGAAGTTGAATGTGAAGGACGGGCGTCTGACGGTCTCAGAGGCGGGATCGACGCGGAAGCCTCATGTGTACGACAAGGTTAATATCGAGGTTAAGAACTTCTCGTTCGCTTCATCGTTTCCGTTCACCATGTCGTCAAACCTTCCCGGCGGCGGCGACATGACGCTTGGCGGCAACGCGGGACTAATCGACGCCAATAACGCCGCCCTGACTCCGCTCAAAGCCAAGCTTTCGGTACGGAAGTTGAATCTGGCGGAGTCCGCCTTCATTGATCCGGCTGCGGGGATCTCGGGGATTGCCGACTACGAGGCAAACGTAACTTCCGATGGACGCGAAGCCAAGACGACTGGCACACTGAAGGCCACAAATTTACAGGTCGTTCAGAAGGGATCGCCAGCGGGGAGACCGGTGCAGCTAACCTATGCGGTGGCCCACAACCTGGCGAAAGAATCGGGAGCGATTACGCAGGGCGACATCCCCATGGGCAAGGCGGTGGCTCACCTCACCGGCACCTATGACGCACGCGGCAAGGTCACTTCGGTCAACTTGAAGCTGAACGGGCAAGACATGCCGGTGGACGATCTGGAAGCCATGTTGCCGGCCTTGGGGGTGGTATTGCCTCCAAAGGCAACGTTGAAGGGCGGCGACCTGAATACGAATCTAGCCATCTCCGGTCCAGTTGACAAACTGGTAACAACGGGAACAGTCCGCATGGAGAACTCCACATTGGCAAACTTCAACCTGGGCTCAAAACTGGCGGCGATCTCGGCGCTGGCGGGCAAGAACACGGGCAGCGATACGACGATTCAGAATTTCAGCTCGGATGTGCGCGTGGCGCCCGAGGGGACAAAGGCCGACAACATTAATCTCACGGTTCCTTCCATTGGAATTCTGACGGGCGGGGGCACGGTGAGTCCGGCGAACGAACTCGCCTTCAAGATGAACGCGAGTGTGGGCGGGATGGGAATTCCGTTCTCCATCCAAGGAACGACTGCGGATCCCAAGTTCGTTCCTGACGTGAAGGGAATGGCGACGGGGCTGCTGAAAGGAGCGCTCTCCGGCAAGGGCGATGCGAACCAGCAGAATCCTATTAGCGGAGTGATGGGGCTGTTCAAGAAGAAACCGCCGAAATAGAACGCTGTCGGTGCCCACAAGCCACGTCCGAGTCGGGGCGTGGCTTTTTCTGAACGTGGCAAATTTACTGGTGCGAACAAATGTTTAATATAGAGAAACCATGGCCGGCATTACCGAAGCAATTTCCGAAGGACTCGGCCGGTATTCCATCGGGGAGAAGCTGCGCACTTTGCGTCTGCGCAAGAGCATGGGCCTGGTGGAACTAGGGAAACATACGGGGCTTTCGGCTGCGCTGCTGTCGAAGCTGGAACGAGGCAAGCTGTTCCCCACGCTGCCTACACTGTTGCGAATCGCGATGGTGTTCGGGGTCGGGCTGGACTACTTTTTCACCGACGAGCGCAAGCGACGGGTCGTGGGTGTGGTACGGCGAGGCGAGCGCGTACGGTTTCCGGAAAAACCGGGGACACAGGATGTGCAGTACTACTTCGAGTGCCTGGATTACCGGGCCACGGAGCGCAAACTGAGCGCGTTTTTGGCGGACTTCCAGGACGCGCCTGCGGAGAAGCTCAAGCCGCACCAGCATGCCGGAGTCGAATTCCTCTATGTGTTGAAGGGATCGCTGACGCTGAAGATTGGCAGCGATGAATATGTGCTGGAGGCCGAGGACGCCATCTATTTCGACTCCGCCGTGCTGCACAGCTACCGTCGGCGCGGTGCGAAGCCCTGCACGGGTGTGATTGTCACGGTGCCGTAAGAAGCTGTCAGCCATCAGCTGTCAGCCCTCAGCTAAAACTTCAGGCTCGACCGTAAGTCAATCTGCAATCTCATTCCGTTGACAAGGTGTCTTCTGCCTTCCATACTCGCGGCTAAGCTGCAGGAGTTGTTATCTCGCGGGAATTCGGAGAGGCGCATGGTGGTCACGGATGTTTCGCCCTCGGGCCGAATCTTTTTTCACAGAATGGTATTTCACGGTTTCATCACAGGAGGATCGTAGTGTCAAAGCCATCTGCTCCGAAGACCCTCATCCCGGCAGTTTGGACCGTAGTGGTAGTTGTGATGGGCATTGCGGCCCTGGCGGCCGCCGGCCACGCCGGATTGCGCGGACCCAGCGCGGCAGGGATTGCCGAGGCGATCAGCCCACGGCCCTGGGTGGCGCCAGGGCTGAGCACAGAGCAAAGCGGCGCAGTTCGTTCAGATCAGGTTCGTGCCAGCATGAGCACTCTTCCGCTGGCTTTCGAAGCGAATCAGGGCCAAACCGATTCACGGGTGAAATATGTGGCACGGGGCAGCGGGTACACACTGTTTCTGACGGCGGAAGACGCGGTAATGGCACTGCACTCTTCGTCCCAGGTTGCGACAGCAAAGAAAGATCGGGCCGCGGGGATTTACATGCACCTGGTAGGTGGGAATCCCGGGGCGCAGATTGCCGGAGACGGCGAACTGCCGGGCACGACCAACTACTTTGTGGGCAGAGACCGCAGCCATTGGCAGCGGGGCGTGAAGCAGTATGCGGCGGTGCGCTACCGAGACGTATATCCCGGTGTGAACCTGGCCTTCCATGGCGGGCAACGACAACTGGAATTTGATTTTGTGGTGGCGCCGGGAGCGGAGGCATCACGCATCGCGATGCGCTTTTCAGGCGCGCGCAAGATTTCGGCCGACGTCACAGGAAAGCTGACATTGGCGACGGATGCGGGCAACGTGACTCTACTTCCGCCAGAGGCGTTCCAGGAACGGGATGGCGTAAGGCAGTCCGTCGCTGCACGCTTTGTGCTGAAGGGCGATAATCAGGTTAGCTTCGCGCTCGGCGACTACGATCGTGGCCGCGAACTGGTGATTGATCCGTCGGTCAGCTACGCGACGTACCTGGGCGGGACCGCCGAAGACGACGGTTATTCGATTGCGATTGATAGCAGTGGCAACGCGTATGTGACCGGCCAAACGAAATCCACGAACTTCCCTACCGTGGCCGGCAGTCACTCAACAGCCAATGCGGGCAGCTTCGATGTTTTCGTAACCAAGATTTCTGCGGATGGATCGACGCTGCTTTACTCCACTTACGTTGGTGGAAGCAGCGACGATCGGGGAACAGCGATTGCGCTGGACGCGTCGGGTTATGCGTTCGTCGCGGGCAGCACCTCATCCAACAATTTCTCCACCACGTCCGGCGCGCTCCAGACTACTTATGAGGCGGGCCGTATTTGTTTGTTGTATGGAACACGCAGCCAGATGGAGCACGGCGGGGATGGTAGTATTTAGGATTCCATGGAGTGATTCCCGGGGAACCGTGTCGACCTCTCTTGCAAAGGGACGTGCGAGAAGGGCGGACCCACGGGCTGCTCTCGTGGCTAGGGTAGAATGGGTTGAAGATTTCCTGATCCATTCGGCCGCAGAACCGGGCAGCCTTTGCGTTGTCTTGTGAATCGAAGCTACTTGAACCGAAACCTGCTCATGTTGAAATCCGAGTCATTGAAATCCAAATTGAGATTCCGGACGGCGCACGCCAGTTTCTCGTTTTTTTGCCTGCTCGCGGCTTTTGTGACGGTGCCGCTTCTGGCGTCCGGTCAGGACTTCACCCTGACGATGGCGCCATTTCCTTACCCGGCTGCGATCGACCCGGGCGGCCAGTCCGCGGCGAACATTACCCTGGGAACGGTGAACGGCTTCAGCGGCTCAGTCGATCTCTCCTGCCAGGTGACGTCGCAGACGACAGCGCCTGTGCCTCCGGTTTGTGCGGTGAGTCCTCCGTCGGTGCAGCCTCTGGGCGGGGCTTCGGTCACAGTCACAAGCACCGGCTTAACGACTCCACTGGAATACACAATTACGGTCGCGGGCACCGCGAGCGGAACAACGCATTCCGGTTCGGCTAACCTCACGGTGCTGGCGGTGTCGCCGCAGT
>JAIQFL010000631.1 GCA_020073365.1 Terriglobia bacterium
TCCAGAGACTGCCCCACCGCTGGATCGTGGAACGAACATTTGGATGGATCAATCGCTGGCGGCGACTCAGCAAAGACTATGAGCACCTCACGGAAACCAGCGAATGCACAATCCGCGTCGTGATGATCTACCTGATGGCCCGCCGTCTTGCACCCCCGAAACGACATCGGCGGGAGCGCCGATCACGAAGACGGAGGGTTATTTGACACGCTCTTACACATCACGGTCAGGAACCGCGTGTCGGGGCTGGCATACTCCTTGAGAATCTCCAGACCGCCCTGTTGGCGCACCAGCCAGCGGAATGCGTCGGGGGTGTACGCGTACTGGAAATTCATCCCGATGCGTTCGCCGCGCTCCAGCGGAATCTCCTGGCCGGCGACGGTTGCGGAAAGGTCGCGTTCCGCGCGGAAGTAGCGCGTGATCAGGTGCAGTCCATCGTGACGGTCGTCGCGCTTAAGATTAAAGCCGATGTCGCCGTCGTCGCCTTCGATTCCCACACTGGCGAGCAGCGCCGAAACGAACTTCCGGGCTGATGGATTGTCCCGCCGCGCCATGCTCTTCTCCCCATCGAAGATCTCGCCGTCGATAATCAGGCGGTCATCCGCCTTCATGCACTGCGCCACGTAGCGAATCTCCGCCAGCGGGTCGAAAGACCCCATGGTATTGCCGGACATGATGAACAGCCGCGGCGGTTCCGCCGCATCCGCGGCATAAACCAGGTGCACCGGGCTGGAGATGTCGGCTTTGATCCCGACGGTCTCGACATCCTCGTCGTCGGCGCCGGCGCAGGCCATTTCCAGCATCGCCTGGCTGGCGTCCACGGGGAAGTAGAGGCATTCGCAACCCGCGTCTTTGAGGGCGCGCATCAACAGGCGGTCACGCCCACCCTCACCGGCCCCGAAGCTGATCACCGGGACGCGTCCGCCAAAATGCTTGGCCAGGGACGTCGCCCCCGCGGCAATTTCCTTCCAGGTTTCCCAAAGCCCGCCATAAAGCTCGGCATCCTCGGCGAGCGCGGCCCACTCCGTCGCGGACCGGGGGAACCAAAAGAAGAACTTCTCGGGAAGATCGCGCGCCTCGATCGCCTCGGCGAATTCCTGCGCGATATCCGATTCCGTGAGGACCACTTCTACTTTCATAGGGATACAACCATTATGGCAGGCTCATGTCCGAAATCCTACGTTTCGTGGCAGGAAAGGCAGGAATCAGCAGGGATCCCGCTGCGTATTATGGTGACAGGGTTCGCTCTGTCAGCCGCTACCAGCCCATCACTTGCATCCCGGCATCCACGAACAGAATGTTGCCGGTCACCCCGCGGCCCAGGTCGCTCGCCAGAAAAACGGCGGCGTCGGCGACTTCCGCGGGGTCCGTGTTCCGCCGCAGCGGCGCGCGCGCCGGAACGATATCCAGGATGGTCGAGAAATCCTTGACCGCGCGCGCCGACGCCGTTTTGACGGGCCCCGCCGAAATCGCATTCACGCGGATTTTCTGCGCGCCCAGGTCGCTCGCCAGGTAGCGCATGGACGCTTCCAGCGCCGCCTTCGCCACACCCATCACGTTGTAACTGGTGACCACCCGCGTCGAGCCCAGATACGTCAGCGTGCTCAACGATCCCCCTTCGGTCATCAGGGGCGCGGTCGCGCGGGCTACCGCGACCAGCGAATAGGCGCTCACTTCCTGCGCCAGCAGGAACCCCGCGCGCCCGGTCTCCACAAATGGCCGCGACAGGTCTTCGCGGTTGGCGAACGCCAGGCTGTGGACCACCGCGTGAAGCGGCCGTCCGAGTCCGCCGAGGGACTCGGTAAGCGCGGTCAGTTCTTCCTCCTTGGTGACATCGCAAGGCAGTACCGCGGCCACGTTGAGATCCTTCGAGAGGTCCTCGATGGCCCCTTTCTGGCGTTCGCCGAGATAGGTCAGGGCCAATGTGGCCCCCTCCCTCGAAAACGCCTGGGCGATGGCATACGCCAGACTCCAGCGGTTGGCAATACCCAGAATGAGGGCGAGTTTGCCCCCCAGCAGTTTGGACATGAATCTCCCAGTGTAAAACTATTCCGGGTTGGACCTGGCAGACACTGCCGATAGAGGGCTGCGGCGCTCCCGCCGCTGCCGGCGGTTGCGGTATCCCAGCACGCGCGGGACCGCACCGTCAGTGGGTGAACAGCAGGACTTGCGCGCGGTGGCCTTGGCACAGTTTCGCGTCGCTGGTGTAGAGAACGGAGTTGGTTGCTTCAGCCAAAGCTATGTAGGCGGCATCGTAGGTGGTAAAGTTGTGCCGCAGTTCCCAAATGCGGCCCAGTAGGGGTGTGTGGGCGCAACGCTGCGCCGGAAGCGCCCGAAGTCCCGTGAGAAGTTGCTTGCTGCGATGCGAATCGATATGCTGCCCCGCAACCAGCCTGCGAAGAGCGCTCACCACTTCCACGTCGAGCAGGTGCGGAACAAGGAATGAGTCGCTGCGTCCTGCCAGATCGCGTCTGAGGGAACCGGCCAATGCACCGTTCGTGAGGAGTTCTACAACCACTGAAGCATCCAGAACAATCATTGTGCGTCTCGCAATTCGCGCACTACTTCCGCGGCGCTCTGCTTCGCCCGGATCGGCTTCGTTTGTTGCGTGTGCTCCAGCCACTCCCGCATCGTCGGACGCTCCGCCGCACGCTCCAATTCCTTCTTGATGTAGTCGGAGAGGCTCATGCCCTCCCGAGCCGCGCGAGCCTTCAGGGTGCTGTGAACCTGTTCCGGAACGTCTCTGACCTGGATCATTTTCGACATGTTCTCAGCATACAAACATGTGTCGCGCATGTCCACCCGATGGCCAAGCCACCCTCCGCCGCCCTAATAGGCAGCGGCGGCGCGAGCCGGCCGTTCGGTGGCGATGTCGGTTGCCGCCGGGCTCAATCCGTCGGAGGTCGCCGCGACGTGAATCTTCCCCGCCTGGCCGCGCTGTGACCGGACGATCACCAGCGCCATGCCGCTGAAGGCCTTGCGATGGTCGGCGTTGAACGGTTCGGTGGTGGCCGCATTGCCGTTGTCCACCGCGCGGATGCTGCCCGCGCCGGTCACGTTGAAGCGCACCAGGTTGTCGGCCATGGGGCACAGGTTGCCGTCCTTGTCTTCGATGCGCACGGTCACGAAGGAGAGGTCCTCGCCATCGGCCTGGATGGTGGCACGGTCGGCAATGAGCTTGATCCGTGCCGGAGCGCCGGCGGTGTGAACCTCATCCACCGCGACTTGTTTGCCGTCCTGGTAGGCCACGGCTTTCAAGGTGCCGGGTTGATAGGGCACCTGCCACATCAGCCGGTACTTGCTCGCATACTTTCGGTCCTGGCTCACATTCGGGCCCACCGGCAGTACCACAGGCTCGGAGAAACGCTTCTTGCGCCCCAGGGACTTGCCGTTGAGGAACAGTTCGATTTCGCCGCCATTCGAGTAGACCATCACCGGAATGTTCTGTCCTTCCCGGCCTTGCCAGTTCCAGTGCGGCAGCACATGCACCATGGGCTGCTTCGTCCAGACGCTTTGGTAGAGGTAATAGCGGTCCTTCGGGAATCCGGCCAGATCCACCATCCCGAAATAGGAGCTACGCGCCGGCCAATCGGTCTCGTTGGCGCCCCGGCCGTTGAAATACGGCGTGGGCTCGCCGATATAGTCGAACCCGGTCCAGACGAATTCGCCGAGCAGATTCGGGAACTTATCCTGAACCTCGAATTCCGGGTCCGGACAATACGCCCAGGGAGGAGCGATGATGTCATAGCTGGAGAGTTGCAGGGATGCGTGCTTCTCGTACTTCTCGATGGGGAGATGATAGACACCGCGGGAACTCACGCACGAGGCGGTCTCCGAGCCGTAGAAAATCCAATTCGGATGTTCCTTCATGAAGCGCTCGTATTGCGTGGGCTTGTAGTTAATACCCGGAAGATCCACGTTGGCGGCAAGCTCGTTGCGGATGGCCTGGTCGGGGTTGTTGAATGCCGACGTGGTGGGCCGCGTGGGGTCCTCCTGGTGGAAGAACCCGGTCAGGCGCTTGGCCATCGCCCCGCCGTCGGGGCTGCCCTGCTCGGGGATCTCATTGCCGATGCTGTACATGATGATGCTGGGATGATTGCGGTCGCGCCGCGCCATGTC